>JBJMIY010000025.1:0-3914 GCA_045806605.1 Rubrobacteraceae bacterium | reverse complement strand
CTCCTGAAGACCGTCGCACTCCTAGTCTCGCCGTCGGGCGTGACCTCCATCTCGACCGTCACGGCGGCCCGCTCGACGCGCGGCTTCAGGGAGCACACGTCGTTGGAGAGGCGCTCGGGGAGCATCGGCGCGACCGTGCCGGGCAGGTAAACCGAGTTGCCCCGGTAGGCGGCCTGTTCGCCAAGAGCGCCGCCTGGCTCGACGTAGTGGCTCACGTCGGCGATATGTACCCAGAGCTTGTATCCCTCCCCCGCCCGCTCGACGGATATGGCGTCGTCGAAGTCCTTCGCGTCCATCCCGTCGATGGTAACGGTAGGGAGGTGACGGAGGTCCCTGCGCCCGCCCGGGTCCTTGCCTGCGACTAACTCGGCCTCGTCTTCCACCTTGCGCGGGAACCTTCGGGAGGTACCTATGGAGGCGAAGAGGGCCTCGTAGACGTTGCGCGGGTCGTTGGAGGGCCCGATCACGCGCGTCACCTCGCCGCTCAGCGAGCGGTTCTTCTCGCGCGCGTTCACCAGCACGATATCCCCGGCCTCGGCGCCGCGGCGCAACTTGCGGGCGACCAGCACAGGCCGCCGCTCCTCCACGAAGAGCGGGTCGGCGACCGAGTACTTGCCCCGGCGCACCAGCACGGCCGGCAAAATCAAGAAAGGACTCCTGTCTCAGGAAAGAGCACGTCCTGAGTCTATCACGCGACAGGTTGAAGGCGAGGCCGAGGTAGTCGCAGGCAAGGACCCGGGCGAGCGCAGGGACCTCCGCCACCTCCCTACCGTCACCATCGACGGGATGGACGCGAAGGACTTCGACGACGCAATCTCCGTCGAGCGGGCGGGGGAGGGATACAGGCTCTGGGTACATATCGCCGACGTGACCCACTACGTCGAGCCAGGCGGCGCTCTTGACGAACAGGCCGCCTACCGGGGCAACTCGGTTTACCTGCCCGGCACGGTCGCGCCGATGCTCCCCGAGCGCCTCTCCAACGACGTGTGCTCCCTGAAGCCGCACGTCGAGCGGGCCGCCGTGACGGTCGAGATGGAGGTCGAGCCCGACGGCGAGACGAGGAGTGCGACGGTCTTCAGGAGCCTCATCACGAGCGATGCACGGCTCACCTATGAGGGAGTAGACGCCTTCTTGCGCGATGAGGGGGGGGTAGCGTTGCCGGCCATGATCCGGGCTGCCTACGAGCTCTCGCTCAGGCTGAAGACGCGGGCCGCCAGGCGCGGCAAGCTGGAGCTCGGCGGCCGCGAGACGGAGTTCGAGATAGACGACGAGGGGATCCCCGTCTCCGCTCGGACGCGCCGCTCGACGCCGGCTCGAGATCTCATAGAGGAGCTGATGGTGCTCGCCAACGAGTCGGTTGCCAGGATAGTGCGCCGCAAGGGAAACGGTATCTTCAGGGTGCACGAGAAGCCGGACGCCGAGTCGCTGGAGCTGCTCGAGGAGAGGCTCGTGGCGATCGGAGTCCAGGAGGAGCCGACGCCCGAGAACCTGGGGGTGATTGCCCAGAGGGCCAAGTCCGACGCTGTGAACTACCTGATCCTGCGCTCCATCCCGCGCGCTCTCTACTCGCCCCAGCCGGGCGGCCACTATGGCCTCGCCCTCGAGGACTACACGCACTTCACCTCCCCGATCCGGCGCTACGCAGACGTGATAGTACACCGCGCGCTTCTTGGAGACGAGATGCCCGAGGACCTCTCCGGGATCGCCGAGCACATCTCGGAGCGAGAGTATCGGTCCATGATCTGCGAGCGCACAGCCGACGAGTACACGCTGATGTGGCTTATGCAGGACCGCGTCGGGGAAGTGCTGGAGGGTACCGTGGTGAGTACCGCGGCTTTCGGCCTCTTCGTCGAGCTGGAGACCGGAGCGACAGGCCTTGTCCACGTCAGCAAGCTCCCCGGTTGGTGGGAGCTCGAACCGAACGGTGTCGTCCTCTCAAACAAAACCATCGGCTCTTCCTACAAGGTGGGGGACAGGATTCTCGTCGAGCTGCTCGACGTCCTCCCGCTCATGCAGCGGGCCGAGCTCAGGGTGGTGAAGCGCCTGTGACGGACTTCGCGCGCAACAGGAAAGCCTTTCACGACTTCGACATCGATGAGACCTACGAGGCGGGCATCGCGCTTACCGGCCCCGAAGTCAAGTCCGTGCGCGCGGGCCGGGCGAACCTGAAGGAGAGCTACGCGCGGGTGCGCGACGGGGAGGTCTTCCTCCTCGGCGCCCACATCTCGCCCTACGGGAACGCCACGAACATCCCCCAGCACCCCACCCGCGACCGCAAGCTGTTGTTGCACCGTGGCGAGATCTCCCGCCTCGCAGGCAAGAGCCAGGAGGACGGCAAGACCCTCATCCCTCTCAGGCTCTACGACAGGAATGGCAACATCAAGCTCGAGCTTGCCGTCGCCAGCCGCAAGCGGCAATACGACAAGCGCCGCGAGATCGCCCGCCGTACTGCGGAGCGTGAGATGGAGCGCGCCATGAAAGAGCGCCTGAGGCGCTAGCCACCGTTTGATAAACCCCTCCAGAATGCTAAAATACGCCTTATGGGGGCGACCGGTTTCGACGTGAGCGGTCTGCGTCCTTCGAGACGAGCCGAGTTTGCTGGAGACTCGTAAAACGCCGTCAGCTAAACATACACGGCGAACGTGATATGGATTTGGTCGCTGCTTAAATAGCAGTAACCCATCGGTCCGGGCGGCCCACGGCCCGGTTCCCGGTGTCAGCTAGTGGGCTCACCTTCCGGGTCCTGGCCCGGGGCGCGGGAGGGACAATTAACGGGCTAGCTCCTCGGCGGCGCCCCGGTCCGTCGAGGCAGGCGAAACTAGACCGGGAGCTACGCTCGTAGAATCTCGCGGACGGCGCGCTCGCGGACGCGGGTTCGATTCCCGCCGCCTCCACTACGCGCCGCCCGGCTCTTGTCGGGCGGTGTTCTCTTGCGTGGTGGCGCACAAGCATAAATAGCTTCCGAACCGTCTATAATGGTGTCCCGTGAGCGATCCGCGGCCCATAGGGGTGTTTGACTCCGGCGTCGGTGGGTTGACGGTTCTGGCGGAGATCCGGGACCGTCTGCCCTACGAGCACACCGTCTACTTCGGGGACACGGCTAGGGTCCCTTACGGGGTGCGTGACCCCGCGGAGGTCAGGGAGTTCGCGTTCGAGATCATCCGCTACCTCACCGACCTCGATGTGAAGCTCATCGTCGTCGCGTGCAACACCGCCTCCGCGGTCGCGCTCGAGCTGGCCCAGGCCGAGTTCGACGCCCCTATAGTCGGGGTCATAGAGCCGGGCGCGCGGGCGGCGGCTGTGGACACCATCAACCGCCGCGTCGGCGTCCTGGCGACGCAGGTCACGGTGGAGAGCGGTGCCTACCGGCGGGCGGTGCGCGGCCACGACGCCGGCATCGTGGTACACGAGCAGGCCTGCCCCGAGTTCGTCCCCCTCATCGAGAAGGGCGTCGTGGACGGTCCCGAGCTCGAGGAGGTGGCGCGAGGATATCTGGATCCCCTGACGAGGCGGCGTGTGGACGCGGTGATCCTGGGTTGTACTCACTACCCCCTGATCAGTGCCACCATCAACCGCATCCTCGGGCCTGAGGTGCGTCTGATCTCCTCCGCAGGCCAGACCGCCCTGGAGGTCGGTTACGTCCTCTCCCGCCGGGGCTACCTCCGCCGCCCGCGCGACGCCGACGACCTCGGCAGCTCGACCTACGTCTGCAGCGCGGATCCCGCGGAGTTCGCGACCTTAGGCGGCCGCTTCCTCGGCGAGGAGATAGAGGCGGTCGCCCCGGCCGCGGTGATTTAAAGCTTGCTACCCCTTTGTTATACTCACCTGTGGCCTCGGCGGGGCGTGGCGCAGCCTGGTAGCGCACCTGCTTTGGGAGCAGGGGGTCGGAGGTTCAAATCCTCTCGCCCCGACCG
>JBJMIY010000024.1:0-7057 GCA_045806605.1 Rubrobacteraceae bacterium | reverse complement strand
TGATCTTGACAAGAACACACCCCCCGGCGGTTGTACTCTGGATGTGCCGCCGGATGTGCCGCCGGATGGTAAGCCTAATACCGCGAACACGTTAATTAACCTTGTCTTGCTCAGCGCAAACCACGGTGCCCTTCTCGGGAGCATTGGTCAATTCTCTAATACCAACGGTGGGTTCTTAGTTGGTAGTGGAAAGTCGTTAACGGCGTCAAAGTCGGGTGAGCTGTACCTGATTGTCAACGACACCTTCTGAGGATTCGCTGACAACTGCGGGCAATTCAAGGCAGAAATCCACGTGAATTCCCCTGACGTGGGTTCCCCTGACACGACGCGACCCAGGGTCAGTCGCACCGTGCCAACTAGTGGAGCTACGGGCCTAGGCCCTAACGCCAACGCCAAGGCCACCTTCTCCGAGGACATGAAGGCCTCAACCATAAACGGCCAAACCTTCGAGCTCTTCAAGCATGGATCGACCACCAAGGTGGGAGCCGTTGTCAGCTACGACGCGAGCAAGGACAGGGCGAAACTCGACCCCAACAACCCCTTGAAGCGTGGGGTCACCTACAAGGCGGTGGTGACCACTTCCGCGACGGACGAGGCAGGCAACCGCCTCGATCAGAGACCTGGCGTCTCGGGGTTGCAGCAGAAGAGTTGGACCTTCACGATCAGCAACTAGCCCATTTGGTTTGAGGAGCGGGGCGAGATGCTCTTTTCGCCCCGTTCCTCAAACCAAAGAGAAGGGGAGAGCAATTAGGGAGAGGAGGCGCAGAGAAAGCCTGCTCCAATAGCAGAAGGGCCGGGGCCATGCGCTCCGGCCCTCCTTCTTGCATTGGTTCGAGAAGCGTTCTAGCGAGAAGAGGTTGAGCCGCGCTCGGGGTGCCGAGCCCTTCTGTCGCTTTTCCTGAGGATAAAGTATATCTCCGTGCCGAGAAGCTCGCCCCCGACGGGGCTCGCGAACTGACGCGCGATCTCGAAGGTCTCGGAGAGCTTGATCCGCAACTTGCGGTGGTCGAAGCCCATGTGGTGGAAGTGGTAGGGTAATCCGGGCGTGATCTCCCGCACCGGCCGTCGCTTGGGCGGTCTGCCTAGCACCGCCCGCAGTACGTTCCCCGGCCTGGCGTCGAACGAGCCGTAACGCCGCGTCATCCTGAACAGGCCCTTTATGAGGGCCGGGATGAACAGTTCGTTTGGCACCCCCACGACCAGGGTGCCTTCCCTCCACATCAGGCGATCGATCTCCCTTATGGCATGCATCGTCTCGCGGCGCGGCAGGTGCTCGAAGACTTCCAGACAGAACACATAGCGGAACTTCCTGTGCTTCAGCCTCCGCAGCGAAGGGAGGACGACCACGTTCTTGAAGCCCGAGAGGTTCTGCCTCGCTTCTTTGAGCAGAACCGGGGACGGCTCGTAACAGAACACTTTGGCACGCGGGAACCGCCCGGCGAGGATCCTGCTCAGCTCGCCACTCCCGCCCCCGAAGTCCAGGAACCTGCCCGCGAAATCCTCGCCGAGGTCGTCGAGCACAGATAGAGCGTCACGCAGGCGCCGCCGCTGCAGATAGCTCTTGACGGGGTTCCTGTCGTGGACGGTGATACCCGAGTAGCGCGAGGGCCGAACCGGCGCGGTCTTCCCGCTCGCGGCGGGCCGCATCTCGAGGAAAGCCTGCCGCGCGGACAGCCCCAGCAGCCGGATCACCGCTAGGGCCAGCCGGTACTGCCACCCATACTTCTCTCGCAGCGCCCTCTCGGCCACCTCGTGCTCGGCCCGGTCGAGAACGCGAGCCTCGGCCCTGACTTCCTTGCCCCGAGGACGTCCCCTGAATGTACTCGGGGCGAGGGTCACCTGCGGGTCGTTGCGGATGCGCTTCGCCTTCCCGGAAAGGGCTTCCGTGAAGACGTAGACGCGGTTGTCAGGTAGCCCGACGACCGCGAACCAGACCGGGATGGAGACGGGTTCCCCGCTCTTGCGGTAGGTGGTCAGGCGCGCGAACCGGTGGCCTTCGAGGTGCTCGAAGGAGCAGTTCCCCTCACTCATCCCGAAGGGTAGTGGGGGAGGATGCCCCTGGGCATCTCGCGCAACGGTGGAGCCTCGCTATCTCTCCCGGAGAGCGTCGGCGTGTCGGTAGGCCACTCGATCCCTATCTCCGGATCGTTCCAGAGGACGATCCCTTCGGCGGAGGGGGCGTAGTAGTCCGTGCACTTGTAGAAGAAGAGGGCATCGTCGCTGGTGACGAGGAAGCCGTGGGCGAAGTCGGGCGGGACGTAGAACTGGCGCTTGTTCTCCGCAGAGAGCGTCACGCCCCTCCACTCTCCGAAGGTCGGGGAGCCGACCCTGATGTCTACCGCGACGTCGAAGACCTCCCCCCGCAGGACGGAGACGAGCTTGCCCTGGGGCCGGGGGTTCTGGAAGTGGAGGCCGCGCAGCACGCCGCGGGCGGAGTAGGAGAGGTTGTCCTGCACGAAGCGGCCGGGCAGGCCGGCCTCCTCATAGCGCGTCCCGTTCCAGGTCTCCATGAAGAAGCCGCGGTCGTCTCCGAACACGTCAGGCTCGATGATCACAACGCCGGGGAGGCCAGTCTCGAGGACGTTCATACACGTTTCTCCGGGTTCTCGAGCAGGTCGAGAAGGTACTGCCCGTAGCTGTTCTTGCTCATCGGATACGCCAGCCTCTGGAGCTCTCCGGCGTCTATGTAGCCCTTGCCGTAGGCGATCTCCTCGGGGCACCCTATCTTCAGGCCCTGCCTGAGCTCCAGGGTCTCGATGAAGTTCGCTGACTGCATCAGGGACTCGTGGGTCCCCGCGTCTAGCCACGCCATGCCCCTCCCCATGACCTCGACGCGGAGCTGGTCGCGGTAGAGGTAGGCCAGGTTGGCGTCGGTGATCTCCAGCTCCCCCCTTCCCGAGGGCTCGAGGCTCGAGGCTATGTCCAGGATCTGGTTGTCGTAGAAGTAGAGGCCCGTGACCGCGTAGTGGGAGCGGGGACTCTTTGGTTTCTCCTCGATGCTCAAGACCGTGCCGTCCCCGTCGAACTCGACGACCCCGTAGCGCTCGGGGTCCCTGACGTAGTAGCCGAAGACGGTAGCACCCTCCTTCCGGCTCACCGCGCTCTTGAGTAGCTCCCCGAAGCCCTGTCCGTAGAAGATGTTGTCCCCGAGGACCAGCGAGACGTTGTCCGCCCCCACGAACTCACGCCCGATGACGAAGGCCTGCGCCAGGCCCTCCGGCTGTGGCTGCTCGGCGTAGGCGAAGTTGACGCCCCACTGGGAGCCGTCGCCAAGGAGCTCCTCGAAGCGCGGGAGGTCGTGGGGTGTGGAGATAACCAGTATGTCCCTGATGCCGGCGAGCATGAGGGTGGAGAGAGGGTAGTAGATCATCGGCTTGTCGTAGACCGGCAGGAGCTGCTTGCTGACGGCCAGAGTGAGCGGGTAGAGCCTGGTCCCCGACCCGCCCGCGAGCACGATCCCCTTCACGAGCGCCGCCCTCCCAGGCCCAACCTCTCGCCTCGATAGCTACCCGAGAGCACGCCCTCGCACCACACCCGATTCCTCAGGTACCAGCTCACGGTCTTCTCCATGCCGCTCTCGAAGGTCTCGTCCGGGGTCCAGCCGAGCTCGCGTTCTATCTTGCCCGCGTCTATGGCGTAGCGCCTGTCGTGGCCGGGCCGGTCCTCGACGAAGGTAATTAATGACTCGTGCGGCGCGTGTGGGGAGTCCGGAACCAGCTCGTCCAACAACCCACATATAGTCTTCACCACATCGAGGTTCGTCCGCTCGTTGTGGCCGCCGACGTTGTACACCTCGCCCACCGTCCCTGCCTCGAGCACCCGCACCACGGCCCGGCAGTGGTCTTTGACGTAGAGCCAGTCCCTGACCTGGAGCCCGTCGCCATAGACAGGAAGCGGCTCGCCGCGCAGGGCGTTGTAGATCATTAGCGGTATCAACTTCTCGGGGAACTGGTAGGGTCCGTAGTTGTTGGAGCAGTTGGTCGTGAGGGTCGGTAGCCCGTAGGTGTGGTGGAACGCCCGCACCATGTGGTCCGAGGCCGCCTTGGATGCCGCGTACGGCGAGTTGGGCCTGTAGGCCGTCTCCTCGGTGAAGAACCCTTCGGAACCCAGGGTGCCGTAGACCTCGTCTGTCGAGACGTGCACAAAGCGGAACCCCAGGCGCTCCTCGCCCTCGAGACCCTGCCAGTAGGCGAGCGCCGCCTCCAGCAGCTCCAGCGTCTCGACCACGTTCGTCTGGACGAACGCCTTCGGGCCGTCTATGGAGCGGTCAACGTGGGTCTCGGCCGCGAAGTTCACGATCGCCCGCGGCCTGTGCTCGGCCAGCAACCCTTCGACCAGCGGACGGTCGCCAATTGAGCCGCGCACAAAGACGTGGCCGGGGTCGCCGGCTACCGGGGCCAGGGTGTCGAGGTTGCCCGCGTAGGTCAGAGCGTCGAGGTTTATGACCTTATGGGTCCCCACCAGGTCGAGGACAAAGTTGCCCCCGATAAAGCCGGCGCCGCCGGTTACCAGGATGGGCCTGTTGCTTTCTTCCATAGCTTCCTTTTCAGGTTTCATGTTTCAGGCTTCAGCAAATAAACCTGAAACCTGTAGCCTCCGAGCGTAATTTACTAGACAGGTGATGAGGGCGCCACGCTGCTCCTTGAAAGGAGAAGCCCTGGCATGATACTTTGCTTGCGCTATGGTCTGCGGACCCCACACCTCTCTTCGCACGCCGCGAACTACGTATGCCGGCTCATTCCCCGGCCGGTTCGCTAGTCGTTAGTGGAGATCAAACATTTCTCGTGAAAGGCAAGGTCTGACATTGGGCGTTCGGACGCAGGAGATGGGGCAGGGCGTTATCAGGAGGTACGGCCGGTGGCTGCCGGAGATTCCCGACTCGGCTATAGCCTCTCTAGGCGAGGGCGAAACGCCCCTAATAGAGGCCCCGACCCTTTCGGAGAGGGCGGGTGCGCGCCTCTTCTTGAAGTTCGAAGGGATGAACCCGACGGCCTCCTTCAAGGACCGGGGCATGACGGTGGCCCTGAGCAGGGCTGTGGCGGCGGGGAGCCGCGCAAGCGTCTGCGCCTCGACGGGCAACACCGCGGCCTCTGCCTCCGCGTACTCCGCGAGGGCCGGCATAAAATGCTTCGTTGTGGTCCCCGCTGGCAAGATCGCGCTGGGCAAAGCCGTCCAGGTCCTCGCCCACGGCGCCGACATAGTCCAGATCGAGGGCAACTTCGACGAAGCACTCCGTCTCTCGCGCCAGCTCGCCGAGGAGCTCGGGGACGTCGCCCTCGTCAACTCGGTGAACCCGGACCGCATCGAGGGCCAGAAGACGGCAGCCTTCGAGGTCTGCGAGGTCCTCGGAGCCCCTCCCGACGCCCTCGTCCTCCCCGTGGGCAACGCGGGGAACATCACCGCGTACTGGAAGGGATTCTCGGAGTGGCGGGAGGCAGGATACTCGGAGAACGCTCCGAGAATGCTCGGCTTCCAGGCCGAGGGCGCATCCCCGCTGGTCGCAGGCCACGACTTCGAGAACCCCGAGACGGTGGCGAGCGCGATCCGCATCGGCTCGCCCGCGAGCAAGGAGGGGGCTCTAGCAGCGTCGCGCGAGTCGGGAGGCCTCATCGAGAGCGTCACAGACGACGAGATACTCGACGCCCAGGCGCTGCTCGCCAGCGAGGAGGGCGTCTTCTGCGAGCCTGCCTCCGCCGCAGGCATCGCTGGCCTCTTGAAGCTCGTCCGGGAAGGGAGAGGACCTGAAGGCACGGTCGTTAGCGTCCTAACGGGGCACGGGCTCAAGGACCCTGACGCGGTGTTGAGCCGCGTGGAGCTGCCCGAGCCCGTGCAGGCGACGTTGGAGGCGGTAGGCGAGCGCATGGAGCGAGCGCTGCGGTGATCTCCGTCCGCGTCCCCGCCACCTCGGCCAACCTCGGCCCCGGTTACGACGCGGTCGGGCTCGCGCTCACTTTGAGCATGAGGATCGGGCTGGACAGGTCTCCCTATCCGGCCATCGAGGTGCGCGGCACCGGCGCGGAGTTGATCCCCCGCGGGCCGGAGCATCCCGCCTACCGCGCCGCCCGCTTCGTGGCCGAGCTCGTCGGAGAGTCTGACGTCCACTTCCGGCTGGTCCAGGAGAACGCCATCCCCCCCACCAGGGGACTCGGCGGGAGCGCCGCCGCGCTGGTGGGCGGGGCCGTCGCGGCCAACGATCTCTTCGGAGGCCAGATCGCAGCCCCCGACCTGCTCAACATAGTCTGCGAGCTCGACGGCCACCCCGACAACGCAGCACCTGCCATGCTCGGCGGCCTGGTAATTGGCACCCTCACGCCAGAGGGGGTGAGCGCGGTGCGCCTGGAGCCGAAAGACCTGAAAGTCGTCGTCGCCGTCCCCGATTTCGCCGTCTCGACCACAGCCGCCAGGCGCGCCCTGCCCGAGCGGGTCTCCCACCGCGACGCCGCCTTCAACGTGGGACGCTCGGGGCTCCTGCTCGGCGCCCTCGCTACCGGCGAGTACGATCTCTTGCGCGTCGCGATGCAGGATAGGTTGCACCAGCCGTACCGCTCCCACCTCGTTCCCGGCCTCGAGGACGTCATAGAGGCGGCGCTGGTGAACGGCGCCTACGGCGCCTGCCTCTCCGGCTCGGGCCCGACCGTCCTGGCCTTCGCCCCCGAGACGGCGGCCAGGCGGATAGCATCCGCGATGCGGACAGCCTTCGAGACGCGGGACGTCGAGGCAAGGACGTGGGCGCTCGATGTTGACCTGGACGGGGCTCAGGTCGAGCCGCCGGGCGAGGTCCCTGCCCCCAGCCTGGAACCTATCGTGTAGGGGCGGTTCGCGAACCGCTCCTACACGCCCTACACGCGCCTACGATTCCATCCAGCCGACGGTGGCGCTCAGGGCGAGGTTCTCTGCTTCGCTAGATAGAGCGAAGGGTCTTCTCGAGCTGCTGGCTGTGGAGCCGGTGAACTACAGATGCTCTGAAAAGCCCGATCCCCCGAGCTCCAGAGGCGCTAGCGCCTCTGGAGCTCGGGGGATCGGGCTTTTCAGAGCATCTGTAGTTCACCGGCTCCAC
>JBJMIY010000023.1:0-5098 GCA_045806605.1 Rubrobacteraceae bacterium | reverse complement strand
CAGATCACGGGGTTGTCCTCTATCCGCATCTCCTCGTACTGATGGTACTTGCCGCGCAACAGTCTTATGGCGGCGATGTGCTCCTCGCTGCCAGGCTCGAGGAGCCGCGCCCGCCCGCGCACCATGACGAAAGCCAGGAGGCTCCAGTCTTCGGCGTAGCGGTCCGCGACGAGCGCGACGCTCGGGTTCTCGAGGATGTTCCGAACCCTCTTCAGGCGCGCCGGAGGAACATCTTTGGGTTTATCGTCGAGGGCGATGAAGATCTCACCCCCTGAGAAGGCGAAGCAGACGGGGACGGCGTGCGGGGCTCCCGCCGCGTCGGCTGTCGCGAGCCGGGCGACGCGCTGCCGCACCAGAAAAGCGGCCTGCTCGGGGCTCAGGGTCTCGGGCGCGGCCTTCACTTACCCGCCGCGTCACGGACCTTCGGCATCACCTCGGAGGCGAAGAGCCGCGCGTTAGCGAGCGCCTGCTCGTGGGTGATGCCGGGCAGCCGCCCCCAGTAGCAGTAGTGGTCGTAGGGCGCCTCCTGGTGGAGCCGTATCAGGCCCTCTGCGACCTCGTCCGGACTTCCCACCAGGTACCTCTCCCACGGCAGGTCCTCGGGCCGTATTGGCTCGGGTCTCGGCCTGTCCCTGTCGGTGCCCCACTCGGCGTAGCGGCTGCGCTGGTAGGAGATGGCGGGCGCCACGTCGGCGAGCGCCCGCTCCGGGTCCTCGTGCACGTAGACCACCCCCGAAGCGATGAACGGGAAGACCTCGTCGTCCCTTCCGTGGCGCGCGAGAGTCTCCCTGACCCTCCTGTAGGTGTCCGCGAGCGCGCCCCCGCCCGTCGAGGCCAGAAAGCCGTCCGCGAGCCTGACGGCACGGTCTATCGCGGGGTCGGCGAAGGCGCCGACGTAGATGGGAGGGCGCTTCTCCGGTCTCGGCTCGAATGGCAGGTCATCGAAGCGCCAGCGCTTACCCTCGTAGCCGGTGCTCCCCTCCTCCCAGGCGTGCTTTATGACCTCGACGCCCTCCTCCAGCAGCGATGGCCGGTACTTGCGGTCGAACCCCAGAGCCTCGAACTCGTGCTGGACGTAGCCCTGCCCGACCCCGAGGACGAACCTACCGCCTGAGATGAGCTGCACCACCGCCGCGTCCTCGGCGACGCGCAGAGGGTGGTGCATGGGCAGCAGCAAGACGTTCGTCCCGATCGTGAGGCGCCGCGTACGGGCTGCAATGGCCGCCGCCACGACGAGCGGCGAGGGCAGGTACCCGTCGTCCACGAAATGGTGCTCCGAGAGCCAGAGCCCCGTGAAGCCCAGCCGCTCGGACTCTTCGATCTCCTCGAAGCACTCCGCGTAGAACCTCTCGTAGCTCCCCAGCGGGAGCTTCTGCCGGAAGTCGTACCAGAGACCGAAGGTCGGAGCAGCACCGTCTTTGGCCAAGACGCCTCCTATGCTCGAGCTTGCGCACCAAGTTTACACCCGGCGGTAGCCCGAACCGTCGGCTCAGTAGTAGAGCGTCTGGCCAGGGTAGATCAGGTCAGGGTTCGCTATGCCGTTGGCCTCGGCCAGGTACTTCACCGAGGTCCCCAGCTGGGCCGCGATCCCGGACATCGTGTCCCCAGCCTGCACCACGTAGGTCCCTTCTCCTGTCACGTCACCGGAGGCGTAGCTCTCCGTCCCCGAAGAAGAGTTGGAATAGCCCGCATCCGGCGGGTAGGTCTCGTACCGGGGGTCGTAACCGCCCGTGCGGCTGTACTCGACGTAGTCGACGCCAGCGCGGGTGAGGCCGATGTACTCCGCAGCCCTCTGCGAAAGGTCGAGGTCGCGCCCGCCAACGTAGGGGCCACGGTCGTTCACCGTCACCTGCACCGAGCGGCCACCGTAGCTCACCAGCAGCTCCGTCCCAAGCCGCATCGTCTTGTGGGCTGCCGTGTACCCGTAAGGGTCGTAGGGCTCGCCGCTCGCCGTCGGCAGTCCCTCGAAGCCCGGTCCGTACCAGGAGGCCAGCCCGGTTCTGGCCTCGGCACGATCGTTACCCAGCACCAGGAAAGCGCTTACAAGGAGCAGTATCCAGAGAAAATTCGAGAGCCTAAGCATCACGCATCCCCCTCCGTATGCGTCAGCTTTACGTCTACCTGTAGTTGACCATTAGGTATGGTGCAGAGGAGTATTCGCCCTCGGAAAGCAGGATTCAAGACCTTTTTCCCCGTTATCGCGACGCGATAACCGTGCCTCTGAAAGCCGGGGACGACACGACCAATGATTATCTCGGCCGGCGGGAGAAAACGCTTGAGAATGGCTGATCTCGGGTACTTTCTCGTCTGGCGAGGCAGGTAGCGCGTTGTGTTAAGATGCTGACCTGAGAAAAAAGTTCGAATAATATTTACGTGATAAACGGGAGGGGGCTCATTTACACGGTCGAAGAGGTTAGTGATCTGCTGGGTATCCCCCGCCCGACCCTCTACCGGTACTTGAGGGAATACTCGATACCCCACCTGCGCCGATCGGGCAAGATCTCCATCCCCGAGGAGTCCTTCGACCGCATCAGGGAGGCCCGCGACCTGCACAAGGAAGGGCTTGGGACCGAGTCGGTCAGGAGGGCGCTGCGCGAGAGCAGCGGCGGCCCTGACACGGGGGAGATCAAAGAGCGGATCGAGCGCCTCTCCGAGAGCCTCGAGAAGCTGAAGAGCAACGGGTCGGCGGCGGACGAGGCGCTCTCCTCCCAAGCCATGCGGACCGTCCTGGCGCGCCAGAGCCTCATGCTGTCCGCGTTGTTCAACCTCAGCGAGATGGTGGAGGAGCTTCTACTCGCGAATGGGAAGCCTAGGAAGGTAGTCTTCGAGGAAGTCGAAGGTGAGATCCGGGAGGTCACGCCGCTCTCCGGCACGACCGTACGCCCGCGGACCCGAAGAGCCGTGTCGGCCCGCACCGACCCCTCCCGGAAAGGTCTTCCTGCCGCCCTCCCCGCTGCTCGCCCCGACAGGTTCGGCTCCCTTGCCCGGCGGCGGCGCATGGCTCTGACGCTCCTCGCGATGCTGCTTGTGGCCGCCATATTGCTTCTGGTCCTCCCGGTCCTGGGTGTCGGGTTCCCGTTCGCGGGCGACCGGGCGGACGAGAGCGTGCCCAACGAGAAGGCTTCCGGTGATATGGCGGTCGCGCGGGGTCCTGCGGCGCGCGGCGAGGCGCAGGGAGCGGGGGCTGATCCGCAAACCCGGGATCAAGAAGAGGCGAGTCCGGGAGAGAGACCGGACGTCTCGGGCAAGAGCGTCGTTGAGGCCGCGCGGGTGCTCTCGGGAGCCGGGTATGAGGTGGCCGCCATACGGACCGTAAAGAGCGACGAAGAGGCCGGCACGGCGTTGAGGGTAGAACCTGTGGCCGGGTCAGCAGTGGAGCCGGGATCCTCTGTGGTGCTAGTTATGAGTGGCGGACCGACCGGCAGGGAGACCGGGAGCTTCTAGCCGGGTTATCCCGCGAGGAGCAGGCGGGCTCCGACGAAGATCAGCATGACGGCGAGGATTATCTTCAGCTGCTTGCCTGGCAGCCAGGGAGCGAGCCGGCTGCCGACGAGGACGCCGGGGACGCCGCCGAGGAGCAGCGAGCCGACCAGGGAGAAGTCCACGTTGCCCTGCGTCATGTGGGCGATGCCAACCACTAGAGAGAGCACGGTCGCGTGAGCGATGTCCGTCCCTACTATCACGGCGGGAGCTATCGGGTAGAGGAGCAGGAGTATGACCGCCATGATGCTCCCCGAGCCTATAGAGGTGAGACCCACGAGGTAGCCGCCCATGGCGCCGAAGAGCACCGTGTATGCGCGGCGTCTGTTGCTCATACGACCCTTGCCGTCCCAGGCGCCCGGCTTGGTGGCCTCTCTCTCGGGCATGAAGTTGCGGAAGATCAGGGACGCCCCGACCAGCACGAGGGTGATGGCTATGATCGTGATCATTATCGACTTCACGGTCTCGGCGTCGAAGGATCCCTCGATCCACTCCAGGGTCGCCACGCCCATGAGCCCCGCCGGGATGCTCCCGAGGCCGAGGAAGACCGCTATTTCGAGGTTCACTGACCGCTGGCGGTAGTGCTGTAGCGAACCGGTGAACTTGGTGAGGGTGGCGAAGACCATGTCCGTCCCGACCGCGGTTGGGGCAGAGACGCCCATCACGGCGATCAGGAACGGCGTCATCAGGGAACCGCCCCCCACCCCCGTGAGGCCGACGAGGAACCCGACCAGGAGGCCGAAGAGGGTGGGGGTAGTCTCCATCTTTACGCCCGGTCGAACTCCCTGACGACCCGGAGGTAGCCGAACTCCTCGAGCCTGGCGATAACCCTTCTCGCGCTCTCGCGGGGCTCTTCCTCGTTGGTCTTGATGTGGAGCTCGGGAGCGGCGGGCGGCTCGTAGGGGTCGGAGACGCCTGTGAACTGCGGGATCTCACCAGAGAACGCCTTCTTGTAGAGGCCCTTCACGTCACGCTCGGCGCAGACCTCCAGGGGCGCGTCGACGAAGACCTCGATGAAGTCCTCCCCAACGTTGCGCCTTACCTGGTCGCGGACCTCCTTGAACGGCGAGATGGCCGACACTATGACCCCGACCCCGTTGCGGGTCAGGAGGTCTGCCACGAACCCGATCCTCAATACATTTGTGTCCCTGTCTTCGCGGCTGAAGCCGAGGCCCTTGGACAAGTTGGTGCGTACGATGTCTCCGTCGAGGACCTCGACCTTGCCGTGCCTTAGGCGCAGCTCCCTCTCGACGATGTCCGCTATGGTCGTCTTGCCGGCCCCGGAGAGACCTGTGAACCACAGCGTGAACCCGCGCCCGTGCCTGTTTGCTCCGTTCTCCATCTCCACCCTCCTGTTTGTCTTCTGCTTTTTTCTGCTTTTTACTCCTGGTAGTGTCGAGGCTGCTTGATGAGCCGCTCCTCGTCCCGCATGCCCTCGATGAGCACCTTGACGACCTCCGGACGAGAGAACTCGGGGGGCGGATACTCGCCCCTGCCCAACATCTCCCTCACCTTCGTCCCTGAGAAGAAGACGTGGGACTCTGGGTCGTGCGGACACGTCTTCGCGGAAGCCATCCCCTGGCACTCCTCGCAGAAGTAGGCGTGCTCGAAGAACAGC
>JBJMIY010000022.1:0-5802 GCA_045806605.1 Rubrobacteraceae bacterium | reverse complement strand
TTTACCAGCAAGTAGCAACCTTCTCCACCGTTGGGCATTGCGACCGCGTCTAGAATAGACTGGCACCTGCCAGAGAGGTCTCCGAAATGGGCTTTGGAATGAAACCCTCCAAAGCCACACAGCTTCTAAAGACCGGTCACCAGATCCACGCAATCCAAAGATCTCCTGCCAGCGCCCACCCTATACCTAAGCTGAAATGCTGACAAGCGACGCCCGCAAGGGCGGAGCGTGCTGAAATGCGCGAAGCGCTTTAGTACGAGCCATCAACGGTGGCGGCGGGTAATAACCCTCACGTCGCCCCTGCGGCTGGTCACTCCCTGCCCGTCGGCGTACTCGAGCCAGGCCTGGGCGTACTTGCGGCTCGTCCCCAGCCGGTCGCGCAGCCCGGCCAGGGAGATCTCACCGTCCACCCGACAGGTGTCTTTTATCTCTTCCAGCACCCTATCGGCGGTTTCGCGGTCGCCGAAAAGGTTCCCACCAAGTTGCACCGCCTCCCCGCGCTTGAGCAGCAGCCGCAGAGCCGGCGTTGGCTCCATCGCCGGCGGTTCGGCCCCTGCGCGCCGCAGCCAGCCGAGGAGCACCTCCGCCTCCATCTCCAGCTCCTGGGGAACGTCCTGTGTGTCAGGCAGACTGACCCCGGTATCGGTAACCTTGACCTCGCTGCTAGCCCCGAGCAGTGCGTCGGCGAGACTTCCCACGAGGCCGGTTGCGACCCTGGCCTCCGCCACGCTCAGCTCGGGATCTTCCGGCCGCTCCTGCGCACGCCGTCTCAGAGCCTCCATAAGACGCTCCCTCGCGACCTGTATCTCGGAGGTGAGGGCGTAGAGGCCTCTGATTTTCGTAACCTGCGGGACGCTTTCTACGGCGCCCGGTATCTCCTCCGGCGCGACGGAGACGGCCAGCGAGAGGTCCGTGGCCGTCATGCCCTGCCTGGGGGCGCGCGCGAGGGCGAGCGGAACCGTTTCGGACGCGTCCCCGCTCTCTAGTGCCTCGAGCCAGCCGGGCTCGGGGTTGCGGCCCCCCGGAGCGGCGTCGAGCACCGTACCCCCGCCGATGGTGACCTGGGGACCCAATGAACGCAGCACGAAGCGGTCGCCGGGTAGCGCGACGAGGGGCTCCTCGAGCCTCAGCCGGGCGAAAGCGCTCTGCCCCGGGCCGAGCTCCTCGCGGTCGAAGAGCCGCACTCGCGCGTTCGTCGCCCGCGTGCCGTGGTGAAGGCGCGCCCTGATCCCGTGAGCCAGCGGCTTCGCGCCCTCCAGAAGCCGCAGACGAGCGTCGAAAACCCTCGTCTGCGGCAAAGGCCGCGAGAGGAGCACGTCGCCTGCCTCTATCTCGGAGGCTTCGACGCCGGCGAGGTCGAGGGCGGTGCGGGCGCCCGGACAGGCTACCTTCGCCGGACGGCCGTGGTTCTGGATGCCGCGCACCCGCGGCCTGAGGCCGGAGGCGCTGTGGAGTGTGTCGCCCGGTCGGATCTCCCCGCTCCACAAAGTCCCCGTTACCACGACCCCGATCCCCTTGAGCACGAACGCCCGGTCCACCGGTAGACGGGCCAGCCCGCCAGACCTTCCAACCGGAGGGTTCGCGGCCAGCGCGTCGAGCGCCTCCAGGAGCTCCTCTACGCCCTCGCCGGTAACGCCGCTAACGGGCACCACGGGTGCCTCTATCCCGACGCACTCGAGGAGTTCCTCCACGTCTAGCGCGGCCAGCCCGGCGGTCTCCTCGTCCACGGCGTCGATCTTGGTGAGGGCTACGATCCCCTTCTCGACGCCGAGCACCCGCAGGACGTCGAGGTGCTCCCTGGTCTGGGGCATCACCCCGTCGTCCGCGGCTACCACGAGCAGGAAAGCGTCGACACCTGTGGCACCCGAGACCATGTTCTTGACGAAGCGCTCGTGGCCAGGCACGTCCACCAGGCTAGCCCGCCGGCCGCCCGGCAGCTCCAGCTCGGCGTAGCCTGGCACTATGGAGATGCCCCGCCGGTGCTCCTCCTCGAGACGGTCGGTGTCCGTGCCGGTCATGTAGCGCACCAGCGTGGTCTTGCCGTGATCCACGTGCCCCGCCGTACCGATGGTGAGCGCTATGGGGCGGTCGGGCGCTTCACCCACCGGCGTCCCCCACCGCCCTCACCACGGCCTCCTCGTCCTCTGGCAGGAGCGTCCTCGCGTCGAGCCACAACCTCCCCTCGTGGACGCGGCCTATGACGGGCGGGTCCGCGCGCCTGAGCTTCTCGGCCAGGGACTCGGCGTCCGCACCCGCTGCGCCGAGGCGGACGGCGAAAGAAGGGATCTCGCGCACCGGCAGGGTCCCGCCGCCGCTGCGGGCCACCGAAGGGGCGGCGTCCGGCTCCAGGTGCGGGACCGCGCGCGCCAGTTCCGCGGCCAGCCGCGCGGCCCGCCCTTCGACCTCGGGGAGCGGAGCGTGGAGCATCCTGAGGGTCGGGACCTCCGCCTGCGCCGTACCCTCGAGGTAGGCGCCGAGCGTCGCTTCGAGCCCGGCTATGCACAGCTTGTCCGCCCGCAGCGCACGGGCGAGGGGATGACGGCGCATCGCCGCGACGAGCTGGAAGGATCCGACGACGATGCCGGCCTGCGGCCCGCCGAGCAGCTTGTCCCCCGAGAAGACGACGAGATCCGCGCCTTCGCGCACGGCGTCCTGGGCCCGCGGCTCGTCGCCCAGCGGCAGGAGCGCCCCGCTGCCCACGTCGGCCAGGACCGGAGGCCCGAGGGTAGCCAGCTCGGCGACGCCTACCGATTCGGTGAAGCCCATGACCTCGAAGTTGCTCGGGTGTACCCAGAGTATGGCGCAGGTGCTCTCGTTTATGGCTTCCTCGTAGTCAGAGAGCCTGGTGCGGTTCGTCGTTCCGACCTCGCGCAGCCTCGCCCCGGAGAGCTCGAGCACCTCGGGGATGCGAAAGCCGCCCCCGATCTCGATGAGCTGGCCGCGCGAGACGACGACCTCCGTCGTCCCGGCCGCCCCTGCGGCCAGCGCGGAGAGCGCCAGCAAAGTCGCTCCCGCGCAGTTATTGACGACGAGAGCGTCCTCGGCGCCGGTCAGCTCTTTGAGGAGCGGCACCGCATGGTCGTAGCGCGAGCCTCGGGTACCGGAGTCCAGATCGTACTCGAGGTTGGAGTAGCCCCTGGCCGTCTGTACGACCGCCTCGACCGCCTTCTCGGAAAGAACCGACCGGCCCAGGTTGGTGTGGAGGACGACCCCGGTAGCGTTTACCACGCGGCGGAGGCCCCTGCCGGAGAGAACCCGGACGGCCACGGCGACGACGGCTCTCTCCGAAGTCTCGGGCTCCCCGCCGGCCCAGATCTCCCGCCGCAGAAGGTCCAAAGCCTCTCTGATAGCAGCCGCGGCGGCAGCATGCCCGTGGCGTCCGGCCAGCGCCTCGCCGGTCTGGCACCGCAGCACCGCGTCCACGGCCGGCAGCGCCCGCAGCCGCTCCCTCTTCCCCGTTTCCAACATACCCGACCAAGTATAACCCGCCCGTGTTCGTGCAAGGCGTCCGAAAGGGCGTCGCCTTGCTTCCTCTCGCTTGCGCAGCCGGATCGTTGGGGCGCTGTGCTAAACTGGCCGCGTCGAAACTCGGTGACGCGGGAGGGATTTTCGGTTGGGCGAAGGGACTACAAAGTTCTTCATAGGGGCGACCGTCGGCGCGGTAGGCGGCTTTGCCGTGGGGACCTTCGCCGCGACCCCCACCGCCCGCTCGGCAAGTCAGTCGGCCCTCGGCGGGCTCGACACCTCGATCCGTTTCCTGGGCAGGACTGTGATACAGGCAATAGACGTTCTCGGCTCTACCCTGGAGAGCGGCTACACGCGTGTCAGGGGCAGGGAGAAGTACCTCGAACACGAGATAGAGGAGCTGAGGGGGCAGATCACGCGCCTCGAGCAGCGCATGGACTAGCGCGCGTCAGACCACTAGTCTAGTAACGCCCCCCGAAGAAGCGCCGGATCCAGTCCGGCAGCCCGGCGCCACCCTCATCCGTCGCCTTCTTGTAGTCATCGAGGTCGTCGGGATGCACGGGGACCCCCGCCTCACCGAGCAGCGCCCTGGCGTCTTGCAGGCGCGAATCAGTCGTGTCGTCCGCGAAGACGGCCTCGACGAGGTAGTTGCCGTTCCAGCGCACCCTGTAGATGCGCAGACCCTTTAACTCCCGATCGGCGAAGCGCCGGTCGAGCTCGGCGGCGGAGCCCCTGGCCTCGTCTTCCCGAGCGAACTCATAGCCCAGCGAAGGATGCTCCACCTCAGGAGGCCTCCATCCTGGTCATCCAGATCCCGGGGTCCCTGACCTCCTCGAGGGTCGGCAGGTTCTCGGGCCGCTCCCAGACGCGGTTCAGGCCCTCCATGCCCACTCTTCTGGCGACGGCTTCGGCGAAGCGCTCCCCGAGCCGGTACTGCTCGAGCTTCACGTCCAGGCCCGTTATGCGGAACAAGGCGGTCTCGAAAGGCGGGCGGTGGGCCCGGCTCCTCGCCATGCGGTTCTTGAGGTGCTCGTATTGTGGAACAAGGGACCTGCCGACGTTGTGCATGACATAGTCCGAGTAGCCTTCGATCACCGACATGGTCGCCTGCATCTGGTCGAAGCTCTCGCGCTGGGACCGGTTCATCATCAGCTCTACCGAGCGGCCGCCGGTCCTCATGTTCTCGGAGAGGCGCCTGATAGTCTCCCTGACGCCGAGGCGGTCGGTGAGCGGGGAGATCAGCCTCTCCAGGAGCTCGCCGAGGTGAGCGCGCAGCCAGGGATAACTCTCGAACTGCAGGGCGTGGGTCATCTCGTGCAGCACGATCCAGAGCCTGAGACCGTCCACGGGCACCCCGATCCTGCCCGCCGCCGCGGCTATGTTCCCATCCAGAAAGAACACCTTGCCGGGCTCGCCGGCCCTCTCTCGCGCGAGCAGCGGCCCCGTATCGTACTGCCCGAGGACCCGGGCCGAGAGGAATCCGAGGAGAAGCCCGACCTGCGCCGTGAGCGTCGCGCCCCCGATGGCCCAGGTCAGGTTATCCGAGCCAGCGGCGGCGCGCTTCAGGACCGGCTCCATGAGCGCTCCGAAGCCGTCGATGTTGAAATCTATCCACTCCGCCCTGCTGGCCACCCGCAGCTGGCGTCCGCTCGGCGGGCCCTGCGGCAACTCGATGCCGGTGAAGCGGCTGAGGGGATCTACAGCCCGCTCGACCGCCCACTCGTAGTCGAAGTCGCCGTCCGAGGCCTTCTCCGTGCGCGAGGCGAGCGCCACGGCAATCGTCCGCACCGCGCCCCAGGAGATCATGTTAGGTGCATCGCCCATGTCGTCACGCCCTTGAGTATATACGCTGCAAAACCCCGCGACGCCGCGCGCGTTGTAAGCCGGACCTCCGGGGGTTATATTAAGTCCATGCTCGGCATCGGTGGATCAGAGATCGTCATCATCGCCCTGCTCGTCCTGATCATCTTCGGCCCAAGCAAGCTCCCGCAGATGGCACGCGACCTCGGCCGCTTCGTGGGCGAGGCCCGCCGCTCGATAGACGAGTTCAAGGACGAGCTGACCGCCTCCTCCGACGAAGAAGAAGTGGAAGAGGAGAGGCGCAAGAAGCGCTAGAAATGCTGCCGCTTCGGCAGCATTTCAGCACGCTCCGGCTTCGCAGGCTTGTCAGCACGCTCGGGCCTTTGGTAAAGGCCCTCGCTTCTCAGCATTTCAGCTAGTCAGTGCAGAGAGAAGCTGAGAAGCCGCCTGGCGAAGCCCTAGGCGGCGTGCTGAAAGCGAGGCCCTAAAAGGGCCGAAGCGTGCTGACAAGCCTGCGAAGCAGGCGTGCTGACAAGC
>JBJMIY010000021.1:0-3514 GCA_045806605.1 Rubrobacteraceae bacterium | reverse complement strand
TCACCCGGTCGCGGTCCCTGCCTCAGTTCACGACGTCTTTCGCCGCCTCATCATCCTGCTCCTTTCTCAGTGGGCGCGGATGACGCCCTCACTATTCCGCCAAGCGCACCGCACAGCCCCGAAAAACAGCGCGTATCCCAGATGAATGTTCTGTCGCCAACGCGGCGCCAGAGAAACTACGGACCTCCTGTGGCTGCGATCAGCTCTTCGAGCGTTACCAGCCCCTCGTAGAGAGCCCGCCCCACCACGACCCCTTCCACGCCTTCGATCATGGAGAGCGCGACGACGTCATTCGTCCCCCGCACCCCGCCGCTGGCTATGGTGGGCACGAAGCAAGCGACGGCGGCGGTCTCCTCCAGGTCGGCGCCACTGGCGGTGCCGTCCCTGGTGACGTCGGTGTAGAGTACCGTCGCCACGCCGTCCGAGGCGAGCTCTTCGGCGAGGTCGAGCACCCCGATTCCGCTCGACGAGAGCCAGCCGTGCGTCGCGACGACGCCGTCGCGGGCATCGACGGCGACTACCAGGTCGGCCCCGAGCTCCTCCACGGCGCGCAGCCTGAGATCCCTGTCCTCCACCGCAGCCGTGCCGATCACAACCCTGCTCGCGCCAGCATCGCGCACGGAGCGCAGATCTTCGAGGGTGCGGACGCCGCCGCCGACCTGCACCGGCACGCCTCCGGAGCGGGCTATCTCGGCTACCAGGTCGAGCTGTACCGGCCTTCCTTCGACGGCGCCGTCGAGGTCGACGACGTGGAGCGCCCGGGCTCCGCGCCGCTCCCACTCGCGGGCGCGCTCGACAGGGTCCGCGTCGTACTCCTTCACGCGCCCGAAGTCTCCCTGCACGAGGCGCACGCACCTGCCGCCCCGCAGGTCGATGGCGGGAAAGACCGTGAAAGCGCTCAGGAGCCCCGCGCCCACCGCAAGAAGTTCTCGTAGAGCTTGAGACCCGCCCGGCTGCTCTTCTCCGGGTGGAACTGGACGGCCGCGAGGTTCTCCCGGCCGGCCGCCGCGCAGAACCTCGCGCCGTAGTCCGCCGTCCCCAGGAGGTCGTCCTTGCGGAACGGGTCGGGGTAGTACGAATGGACGAAGTAGAAGGCCTCGCCATCGAGCCCATCGAGCACAGGATGCTCCCGCGCCACGTCGAGCTGGTTCCATCCCATGTGGGGGACCTTGAGAGCCCCGACCTCGAAGCGCACCACCTTCCCTGGCAGTATCCCCAGCCCCCGGGCGCCCGGTGACTCTACCGACCCCTCAAAAAGGACTTGCAAACCCACGCACACCCCTAGAAACGGCGTGCCGCCCACGTACGCCTCGCGGCAAGCCTCGTCCATCCCACGCTCCCGCAGCTTCTTCATGCAATCGCCGAACGCCCCCACGCCCGGCAGGACCACAGCGTCAGCCCGCGCCATACGCCCCGGGTCGGGCGTAAGGTCCACCCTCGCGCCGACCTTCTCGAGGGCCCGAGTCACCGAGAGCGTGTTCCCGGCGTCGTAGTCGATTACGGCGACTTTCAGCACGCTTCGCCCTTCGGGCTCCGCTTGTCAGCACGCTCCAGCCTTCGGCTTCCGCTTCTCAGCCCGCCCGCTACGCGGGCTTTCAGCACGCTTCGGGCCTTTAGAAGGCCCTCGCTTGTCAGCCAGTCAGCGCAGAGAGAAGCTGAGAAGCCGCCTGGCAAAGCCAGGTGGCGTGCTGACAAGTCCCCGAAGGGGACGTGCTGACAAGGCGCCAACGGCGCCGTGCTGACAAGCGACGGCGAAGCCGGAGCGTGCTTCAATCGACAACCCCTTTCGTCGAGGCGATGCCGCTGGTCCTCGGGGAGAAGGCCGCTCGAAGCGCAAGGGCCATCGCTTTGACGCCCGACTCGACCTTGTGGTGAGCATTCTCTCCATAGTGGCAGTTGAGGTGTAGGGTGAACCGCCCGTACTGGGTAAAGGCGCGGAGGAACTCCGGGAACAGCTCGGAGTCGAAGGTCCCGATCTTCTCCGGCATCGGACCGAGGTTGCAGGTGAGGTGGCTGCGACCTCCGAGGTCCACGACGGCACTCGAGAGCGCCTCTATGAGCGGCGCGCTGGCGTCAGCGAAGCGGGTGAGGTTGGAGCGGTCGCCCAGGGCCTCATCGAGGGCGCGGCCCAGCACCAGCCCGGTGTCCTCGACGGTGTGGTGATCGTCCACCTGGGTGTCCCCCTCCGCCTCCACCCTCAGGTCCATGCCAGAGTGGTGCGCCAGCAGGTGGAGGAGGTGGTCGAAGAAGCCCACGCCCGTCGCGATCTCCGCTCTCCCCGAACCGTCGAGCTCGATCTCGACGCTGACGGAAGTCTCCGCCGTCTCGCGCTCGGCCCTACCGTTACGGACCATCGCTCCCCTTTCTGCCGCGCAGGCGCGCCGCGACGCTCTCGGCGTGGTTCTCGAAGCCCTCGAGGCGCGCGAGCCGCTCGACGCTCGGGCCGAACGACGCGAGCGCCTCGCCGGTGTAGTGAACGTAGTTGGTGCGGGTTGTGAAGTCGCGGGTGCCCAGAGCCGAGGCCCAGGTCGCGGTCCCGCCGGTTGGCAGGGCGTGCGAGGGGCCGGCGCCGTAGTCGGCGAGCGCCACAGGGCTCGCATCGCCGAGGGCGACCATCCCGACGGCATCGAGTTTCCGCAGGATCTCCTCGTCATTCCCAGAGATCACGTGCGCGTGCTCGGGGGCGTAGAGGTTGGAGATCTCGATCGCTTGGGCAAGGTCGCTCACGTGGACCACGGTGACGAGATCGGCTGGCTTCCCCCAGAGAAGCGGCGCGACGCTCTCCATGAGTTCGGCGCTCGGGGTGAGCAGTATCGCCGAGGCTCCCGATAGGTGCTCTGCCTGGGCCAGGAGGTCGCGGGCGACCATCTCGGGTGAGGCGCTCGCGTCGGCTATTACCACGACCTCGCTCGGCCCCTGCGGAGCGTCCACGCCCACGGCGCCATAGACCTCGAGCTTCGCTGCGGTCACGTAGTCGTTGCCAGGGCCAACGATCTTGTCCACGCGCGGGATGGTCTCCGTGCCGTACGCCATCGCCCCCACCGCCTGCGCTCCCCCTACGGCGTATACCTCGCCGAGCCCGAGCAGCCCCGCCACGGCGAGCACCCACCGGCTCACCCGACCGTCGGAGCCGGGAGGCGAGCAGACGCAGATCTCCCGCACTCCCGCGACCTGAGCGGGTATAGCCGCCATCATCAGCGTGCTCGGGTAGGCTGCGTGCCCGCCTGGTACGTAGACGCCGGCCCTCCTCAAGGGGCGCACCCGCTGTCCCACCGTCGCGCCGTTGCGGCTCATCTGCCACGAACGGTCCAGCTCCCGCTCGTGGAAGGCGCGCACGTTCTCGAAGGCGGCCAGGAAGGACTCCTCGAGCTCGGAGGGCAGCGACGCGCGGGAGCGTTCGATCTCCTTCCCGGGGACACGGAACCCCTTCGGCCGCACGCCGTCGAAGCGCTCGGTGTACTCCAGCAGCGCCTCGTCGCCCCTATCCCTGACGTCACCTAAGATGCGGCGGGCG
>JBJMIY010000020.1:0-3883 GCA_045806605.1 Rubrobacteraceae bacterium | reverse complement strand
GGACGTGAGCGTAACGCCTGAGGGTCATGGCTTGGTCGGAGTGGCCCTCTCCCCCATTCGCCCCGATTCGCCACCCCCGTTGGGGTAAATTGAGGGGTCGAATCACCAGCCGATCCGCGAAAATCCTTTATCTATGGGCCTGGGCCGTCCCGTAAGCCGGATTCTGCTCTATCCCGTCATCCATCTCCGGTGTAGCAGCGAATTAACTCATTGCTACACCGGGCTCCATGGGGAGCCGCGCCTACCAGCCCGTAGGGGCGTTTCGCGAAACGCCCCTACGGGACATTTTGGCTTGCTCGCACCGGTCGTTTACCTGGCCGGTCCCTCGCGGGATACCGCCGGTGGGCTCTTACCCCACCCTTTCACCCATCACCTGTGCCGTGTGGAAACGCAACTTGTTGCGTCTCTACAGGCCATCGGCTGGTCTGCTCTCTGTTGCACTTGACGTGGCGGCGGGCTTGCGCCGTCGCCGCCCCTCGGGTTATTGGCCCGAGCGGCCTTTGCTACGAGTCCGGACTTTGCTCTATATCCTGGAAAATTCCGGGACACAGCGACGGGTCGGACGGCCCAGACCCTGCGTTAGATTATACCGCAGTTGGTCAGGCGCTAGGCTGCAGGCGGCGCGCACGGGAGCCGCTGCGCCTCAGGAGAACGATCCTGGTCGGGGTCAGGCGCAACTCGACCCTTTCCGTTTCTCTCCAGCGCTTCTGCCAGCGCGGGTCGTCCCCCACGGCGGGATCGAACCAGACGCCAGGACCTTCTTCATCGATCGCGCCCTCGTAGGAGGCGTAGTCCTCCGGGTGGTGCAGCGTGGAGCCGGCCCCGCGGCGGTAGATGGCGTTGCGCGAACGGAAGGACTGTACGCTAGAAGGGCTGGTCCCGAGGGCGCTGGCGATCCACTCGTCGCTCCTCCCCTCCTCCACCCAGCGACGGATGTCGTCGACGAACTTCCTGAGCGAGACCCTCTGATTTATGCCCATAAGCGCCCACCGCCTCTACAAAACGTTTAGTGTAAGTAGCGTACATATCAGTTTGGCAAATTTCCAGCAACCTGTAACCACTGGTGTAGACTAGCGACATGGAGATCCTCTTACAAATCGGGGTCGAGGTCTTGCGGCTGATCCCCCTGATCCTTGCGTTCTACGTACCAGCGCTGCTCGGGGTGGCGATCTGGAGCGAGCGCGGGCCGGGATACAGGCCGAAGGCCGTCCTCATGCTCGTTCTCGGCTTTGGCGCCGTGATCGCCGTGCAGTTGATGTTCCGTAGCGTCTCGGCTGCGCAGGTTGCCACGACCGTGGGCCTTTCGCTCGTCCAGATCTCCGCCGCGCTCGCCCTGGCGGCGCTCACGGTCTACAAGCTGGCAGACTGACCCGCGCCGCACCTACCTGCCGTTGAGGGCGTTCGTTACCTCTTCTCGGTCGCGGTTGAGGGCGTAGAAAGTCATGTCTGCCTTCGCTTCCTTGTAAGGCTTCTCGCGCACCCGGCTCAGGTAGTCGGCGTCGAGCATGGCGCCTATGACCTCTTCGATCTCCTCGCGGGAGAGCTCCAGCTCGCCGCGCTCGTCGAGGTCGCGGATGCTGCCGAAGATCTCGACGAACGAAGCGGGTTGCCTCAGAGAAGCCACGCTGCGCGTGATGGTCCTCAGCTCGTAGGGCGTCAGGTCCTCGAGGAGGTCGAGGCCATGCCCATCCTCGGGCGGCTCGGCGTCGCGCCGGCCGTTGGCGCGGGCTCCGGCCCTCTCCCCGTCCAGTTTCGGCTCCTCGGCGGCGAGGTCGGACCCGGTGAGATCGGGGACCGACTCGTCCGGGAGGTAGACCTGGAGCTCTAGGTCCTGGTCAACGGTGTTGACCAGGCCGCGGCGCTCGGCCTCGACGACGAAGTCCTTGAACTTCTTGAAGCCCACGTTGCGCTCGTCGAACGAGCCGAGCTGCACGATCATCTGCTGCTTCACCTGGCCGAGGACCCGCGTCTTGTCGCCCTTCTTTAGCGCCTCGACCGCCCGGACGAGCTCCTTGTAGGGGTCGGCCGCCTTCTTCTTCGGCTGTCTGTCTCGCGCCCGCGCCGCGCGCTCCTCCTCGAGGAGGGAGGCGTAGGAGATAAAGTGGTCTGCGGATTCGATCAGGTGGTACGACGTCGCCTCGGAGACACCGAGCACGACTACGGTCTTGCCCCGGCTCCTGAGCAGGCTGACGAGCGGGATGAAGTCTCCGTCGCCGGTCACCAGCACGTAGGTGTCCACTTGCGGGTGGGTGTGCAGGAAGTCCGCGCACTCCACCGCAAGCATCACGTCTATGGAGTTGGTGCGGCGCTTCTGGGACCTCCCGCCGGGGAAGTAGCGCGCCGAGATGTAGCGTGGCGAGATGCCGTTAGAGTAGAGGGTCGGCGGCGCATCGCGGAAGTCCCCGTCGGTCCAGTCCGCGTAGGCCGTCGCCGAGACGATGCGCCCGTACTCACGGGCCTTCTCCAGGATGGCCGAGACGTTGGGCTTGGAGTTGTACTCGCTGACCGTGGAGATGTAGATGTTCTCCCAGTCTATGAAAACTGCCAGATCTTCAGTCATGGATCGATTTCCTCACGTTAGAAAAGAGGCCGGGTAGAGACATTGGGTCCAATGTCTCTACCCGGTCTACCGTAACTCTTACACACTGTAGCGGTCGTGGAGCCGGACGACGGTCTGCGAGAGGGTCTCGCCGTCGAGGACGGCCTCTATCCACAAGACGCGTTCCTCGTCGCCGAAGTCCTCCGCCAGGTCGAAGGCGGCGACTATGGCCACCGGCTCCTCGGCGCCTTCGAGCCAGATCGAGTAGTCGTCCGACTCCATAAGCACCTCGCCGTCCTCGTCGGTGATCAGGATGCTGGCGTGCCGTTCCCTGTCCGAGGCGTGCTCGCAGCCCTCGAACTTGGCGTAGACGACGAAGGAGGTCTCGCCTTCCTCCGCGGGCCGTATCTCGTCGAGCACCCCGAAGAGGGTGAGCCGGCCCTCGAACTCCACGCAACTCTCGGCGAGGACGAGCGCCGTGCACTCGACCACGCCGTCACAGGGCTTATCCACGCCTCACCTCGCCGTTAGGAGAGGCCCCGTCCGTTGCCGCGGGCTCGTTCACGAGTTCGTCGAGCGAGAGCTCGTCTGTAGCGCCTTCGGCGTCGGTCCCGCGGGAAGAGACTACCTTGGCGAGGGCGCTCACCCCGTCGCCGGCGCGCAGGTTCATAACCCTCACGCCCTGGGCGGCGCGGCCCTGGCGAGAGACGGACTCGGCGTCTATCCGGATCGTGGTGCCCACGTTGGAGACGATGACCAGCTCGTGCAGGTCCGGCCTCACGACCCGCACGCCCGCGAGCCTGCCCCTATCTCCGCTCGTCTTCATCGCTATGACGCCCTGACCGCCACGCCCCTGGGAGCGGAACTCCGAGAGCGCGGTGCGCTTGCCGTAGCCTTGCTCGGTGATCATGAACAGGTCTGCCGTCGCCCCGCCGGCCTCGGAGACCACGTCCATGGACAGCACGTCGTCGCCCTTCTTGAGCGTGATCCCCTTGACCCCCGCGGTTGCCCGTCCCATCGGCCTGGCCTCGTCCTGCGAGAAGCGAATGCCCATGCCGCCCCGGGTCACGATGATGACGCTCGCGCCGTCCGAGGCGTGCCTGACGTCTATCAGCTCGTCGTCGTCAGCCAGGTTGATGGCGATGATCCCCTCGTTCTTCAGCGGCGTGTTGTACTCGAGGAAAGCCGTCTTCTTCACGATCCCCTTGCGGGTGGCGAAGAGGAGGTACTGGGCCTCCTTGAACTCCTTGGTCTGGATGACCGCCGCTATCGTCTCCCCCTGGGCGAGCGGCAGGAGGTTTGCTACGTGCCTGCCCTTCGCTGTGCGGCCCATGCGCGGGAGCT
>JBJMIY010000019.1:0-2567 GCA_045806605.1 Rubrobacteraceae bacterium | reverse complement strand
CCCACGCGCAGCGCCCCGCCCTCGTCGGCCCAGGCGACCGAGCCGCCGCCCGCGCTGACCGTGTGCAGGTCGACGACCGGCTGCGTGATCGGGACGCCGGCCACCTCGGACTCCGTCGTCGTCCCCGCCTCGCCGCCCTGCACGGGCGCGACGTCGGTGCTCGTCCCGCCCATGTCGAAGGTCAGGAGATCCTGGTAGCCACCTAGAGCGCCGACGTAGGCAGCGCCGATGACCCCGCCCGCGGGTCCCGAGAGCACGCAGCCAGCGGCGTCCTCTATCGCGTCGTCTATCCGCGCCACCCCGCCCGAGGACTGCATGATCAGGGGCGGGGGGACGCCTGACTCTTCGGCCTTGCCGGCCAGGTTCTTGAGGTAGGCGGCGAGCCTGGGCGCCAGGTAGGCGTCGGCTGCTGTCGTGGAGAAGCGCTCGTACTCCCTGAACTCCGGGAGCACCTCGCTGCTCAAAGAGACATGTACGTCAGGGAGAGCCTCCCTTAGCGCCTCGCCGGCCCGCTCCTCGTGCTCGGGGTGTGCGAACGCGAAGAGGAGGCACACCGCGATGGCCTCGACCTCAGCTTCTTCGACGGCGGAGACGGCGGCCTTCAGGCTCTCGTCGTCGAGCGGTAAGATCTCGCCCTCAGGGCCCATCCTCTCGGTTACGGTGAAGCGCAGCTCGCGCGGGACGAGGGGGGGAGGGCGGTCGGCGGCGAGGTCGTAGAGGGAGGCGCGGTTCTGGCGCGCGATCTCGAGCACGTCCCTGAAACCCTCCGTCGTTACGAGCGCTATCCTGGCGCCGCGGCGCTCGAGGAGTGCGTTCGTGGCCACGGTCATCCCGTGGGCAAGGGCCGAGACGGCTCCAGGCTCCACCTCCGAGGTCCTCACGGCGTTCATCACACCCTCCGACTGGTCGCGCGGCGTCGATGGGACCTTCGCCGTGACGAGCGTTCCGTCCGAGAGGGCGACCAGGTCGGTGAACGTGCCGCCGACGTCCACCCCGAGCCGTGTCTCGCTCAAGGCTATCCCTGCTCGGCGACGAGCCGGCGTTCCTGCGGTTCTTCCTCGTAGATGTCCTTGCGGTAGGTCTCCTGGGCGAGGGCGTAGCACACGACGCTCAGGGCGCACAGCGCAGCGACGTAAACGGCTATCAGGGTCGTCCCGCCTTGGGGGTAGAGCCAGGTGGCGATTAGCGGCGCCAGAGCGCCCCCGAAGATGCCCGAGACCTGGTAGCTGAAAGAGGCTCCACTGTAGCGTACCCGTGTGCCGAAGAGCTCGGCGTAGAAGCTGCCCTGGACGGCGTAGACCGCGGCGTGGGCGATCGAGAGCCCGACGATGGTGGCGAGGATGATCAGGATCGTTGACTTGGTGTTGAGCAGCCCGAAGAACGGGAACGTCCAGATCCCCAGCAGCGCCGCCCCTCCTATCAGGATGGGTTTCCTGCCCGCCCTGTCCGAGAGCGAGCCGAAGGAGGGGATGGTGAAGATCTCGATCAGGGCTGCGATGGAGACCGCCAGCAGCCCGATGTTAGGGGAGAGACCGAGGTTCGCGGAGATGTGGGTCAGCGAGTAGACGGCGAGTATGTAGAAGGCAGCGTCTATGCCGATGCGCGAGCCCACGCCCAGGGCCACGTTCTTCGGGTACGTCCTGAGCACGTCGATGATGGGCATCCTGGCCTCGGTCCCCGACTCCCGCACCTGGCTGAAAGCAGGGCTCTCGTAGATCCTCAGGCGGATGAAGAGCCCGACTGCTATGAGGACGACGCTCAGGAGGAACGGCACCCTCCAGCCCCAGACCTCGAACGCGTCGCCCGTGATGGCTGAGACGGCGGCGAAGACGCCCGTCGCGACCACCAGCCCGGCAGGGGCCCCCATCTGCGGCCAGCTACCGTTGAGCCCCCGCTGATCCGGAGGCGAGTGCTCGACGGACATCACAACCGCGCCGCCCCACTCGCCGCCGAGCCCAAGACCCTGGGTGAGGCGCAGCACGACGAGTAGGATCGGCGCCCAGATTCCTATCTGATCGAAGCTCGGCAGGCACCCGACCAGGAAGGTCGCTACGCCCATGATCAGGAGCGTTGTAACTAGCATCGCCTTGCGCCCGATCCTGTCCCCGAAGTGGCCGAAGATGATGCCGCCCAGAGGCCTCGCCGCGAAGCCGACGGCGAAGGTGGAGAACGACAACAGGGTCCCCGCCAGCTCGCTGAAGTCCGGGAAGAACAGGGCAGGGAAGACCAGAGCGGCCGCGGTGCCGTAGATGAAGTAGTCGTACCACTCGATCGTGGTGCCGATGAAGCTCGATACGACGACCTTCCGGATCGAGCTCGGAACCCCTATGTCTTCGCCGCCTACCCTCTGCATAATTCTTCCTCCCCTCTCGCTCCCCGCATCGACCGGTCCTCACCCGCTATTCTGTCAAACCTCGTCACCTGCGTCCAAGTGGCCGCGTAAGGACGTGTGATGGTGCGCGCTCGTCGTCGGGGGTGAGGCCAGGGCGATGCATAGCTTATCATGGTCTGTTGAGATACCGGATAAGGGAGGAGGCTTTGCGTGGCAGCTACAGTGGATAAACGGC
>JBJMIY010000018.1:0-9670 GCA_045806605.1 Rubrobacteraceae bacterium | reverse complement strand
TCCTCCTTCGACAGGTTCTCGCCCTTGCCGAAGCCCCAGTCCTGGCGGGCGCGCTCGTGCAGCAACTCCGCGAACGCCTCGGCCAGCCGGTCGGCCAGCGCCTTGACCATGATGGCGTTGTAGTCGTCGTGCTCCTCCTCGAAGCGCCGCGCCGCCTCCTCAGCCCCGATACCCGCTGTTACCGCGAAGAAACCGATGTGGTCCTCCAGGCCCGTCTCTTTCGGAGCTACGAAGTCAGCCAGGGAACGGTTGGGACGGCCAGGCGGCTTGCCCTTCTGCTGGCGCAGGACGTGGAGGGTGGTACGTGCCCTGTCGCGCGACTCATCGGCGTAGACTTCCACGTCGTCGTTCGGGAGGGCGTTGGCCGGGAAGAGACCTATGACCGCCCGCGCCCGGAGCCACCTCTCCGCGACGATGCGGTCGAGCAGAGCCTGCGCGTCTCCGAAGAGCTTGCGGGCTTCGGTTCCCTTCTCGGGGTCGGAGAGGATCTTCGGGTAGCTCGCCTTCATCTGCCAGGAGTGGAAGAACGGCGTCCAGTCGATGTAGGCTCGGATCTCCTCCAGAGGGTAGTCCTCGAACTCCTTGATGCCGGGGGCCTTCGGCTTCGGCGGGGCGTACCCCTCCCAGTCTATTTTCGTCTTGTTGGAACGCGCTTTCTCCAGCGTGGTCAGCCTGGTGCGGGACCTGCGCCCTGCGTGTTTGGCGCGCACCTCCTCGTAGTCGGCGGCGATCTGGTCTGCGAAAGCCCCCTTGCGGCTCTCGCTGAGCAGGTTCTGGACGACGCCCACGGCGCGGGACGCATCCTTGACGTGGATCGTCGGCTGGTCGTAGTTGGGCGCTATCTTGACCGCCGTGTGCGTCTGCGAGGTCGTCGCCCCTCCTATCAGGAGGGGAACGTCGAAGCCCTCGCGCTGCAGCTCCTTCGCGTTGTGGACCATCTCGTCTAGACTAGGTGTGATCAGGCCGGAGAGCCCGATCACATCCGCGCCCTTCTCTCTGGCGACCGAGAGGATCCTGGCTGCAGGCACCATCACCCCGAGGTCTATTACCTCGAAGTTGTTGCACTGCAGCACCACCCCTACGATGTTCTTCCCGATGTCGTGCACGTCGCCCTTGACGGTCGCCATCACCACCGTGCCCCTGGGCTTCTGGCCTTCGCCTTTCTCCGCCTCGATGAACGGCACCAGGTGCGCTACGGCCTTCTTCATCACGCGCGCGCTCTTCACCACCTGAGGCAGGAACATCCTGCCCGAGCCGAAGAGGTCTCCGACCACGTCCATGCCGTCCATCAGCGGACCTTCGATCACCTCTATGGGCCGGTCGTAGTTCTGACGCGCCTCTTCCGTGTCCTCCTCGACGTACTCGGCGATGCCCTTGACCAGGGCGTGCTCGAGCCGTCTCTCTACGGGCCACGTCCGCCACTCGAGCGTCTCGTCTTCCTTCGTCGTCTCGTCCCTGCCGCGGTACTCCTCGGCGAGGGCCAGCAAGCGCTCGGTCGCGTCGCTTCTCCGGTTCAGGACCACGTCTTCGACGGCCTCGCGCAGCTCCTCGTCCAGCGCGTCGTAGACGGCGAGCTGGCCAGCGTTCACGATGCCCATGGTGAGGCCGGCGTCTATGACGTGGTAGAGGAAGACGGCGTGGATCGCCTCCCGCACCACGCCGTTGCCGCGGAAGGAGAACGAGACGTTCGAGATGCCGCCCGACGTACGGGCGTGCGGCAGCGTCGCCGAGACCTCGCGCACCGCCTCGATGAAGTCCACGCCGTAGTTGTCGTGCTCCTCGATACCGGTGGCGATGGCGAAGACGTTGGGGTCGAATATGATGTCCTCGGGCGGGAAGTGGACCTTCTCGGTCAGGATCTCGTAAGCGCGCTTGCAGATCTCGACCTTCCGCTCCTTCGTGTCCGCCTGGCCCTCCTCGTCGAAGGCCATCACGATCACGGCGGCCCCGTACCTCCTGAGCAGCTTAGCCTGGCGGATGAACTCGTCCTCGCCCTCCTTGAGGCTTATGGAGTTCACCACCGCCTTGCCCTGCACGCATCTCAGGCCGGCCTCGACGATCGACCACCTCGAGGAGTCGATCATTACGGGCACGCGCGAGATGTCCGGCTCGCTCGCGACGAGGTTCAAGAAGCGGACCATCGCCTCCTCGCCGTCGAGCATCCCTTCGTCCATGTTGACGTCTATCATCTGGGCGCCGTTCTCGACCTGCTGGCGGGCTACCTCCAGCGCCGTCTCGTAGTCGCCGTTCAGGATGAGGTCCTTGAACCGCCGCGAGCCCGTGACGTTGGTGCGCTCGCCGACGTTGAGGAACAGGGAGTCCGGCCCGACGTTGCACGCCTCCAGCCCGCTGAGGCGTGTAAGGCGGGGTACCTCGGACACCTCGCGCGGTGGGTAGTCGGATACGGCTTCGGCTATGGCCTTCACGTGCTCCGGTGTGGTACCGCAGCAGCCGCCGACTATGTTGAGCCAGCCGTTTCTGGCCCAGTCCCCGACCTCGGCGGCCATTATCTCGGGGGTCTCGTCGTACTCGCCGAACTCGTTCGGGAGGCCCGCGTTGGGGTAGGCGCTCACGGGGACGTCGGCTATGCGCGAGAGCTCCTCTACGTACTGCCTCAGCTCCTTCGAGCCAAGGGCGCAGTTCAGGCCGACGCTTACGGGCTCGGCGTGGCGAATGGAGTTCCAGAAGGCCTCCGTCACCTGGCCCGAGAGCGTACGCCCGCTCGCGTCCGTGATCGTGCCGGAGATCATGATCGGGACCTCCAGGTTCTCCTCTTCGAGATATTCCTTTATCCCGAAGATCGCGGCCTTCGCGTTGAGCGTGTCGAAGATGGTCTCGACGAGCAGCAGGTCCGCGCCGCCGTCAACCAGCCCCCGCGCCGCCTCTTTGTAGGCCGCGGCGAGCTCGTCGAAGGTGACGTTCCTCCTACCGGGGTTGTTCACGTCGGGGGAGAGGGAAGCCGTGCGGTTGGTGGGGCCCAGGGCGCCCGCGACGAAGCGAGGCTTCTCCGGCCTCTGCTCCGTGTAGGCGTCCGCCGCCTCGCGGGCGAGCCGCGCGGCCTCGCGGTTGAGCTCGTAGGCGAGGTCTTCGGTCCCGTAGTCCGACTGTGAGATCTTGTTCGCGTTGAAGGTGTTGGTCTCGACTATGTCCGCGCCTGCCTCGAGGGTGGCCTCGTGGATGTCCCGGATGATCCGGGGCTGCGTCAGGCAGAGCAGGTCGTTGTTGCCCTTGAGCTCATTGGAGTGCTCCTCGAACCGCTCTCCCCTGTAGTCCCTCTCCGAGAGCCCGTAGCTCTGGATCATGGTCCCCATCGCGCAGTCCAGAATGAGGATGCGCTGCCCGAGTAGCGCCCGGAACTCGGAGATTCGAGCCTGCCTCTCTTCTTCTGCGGTTCGTTCTAGGATCATAACGCTCTCACAGGGGTTTGAGGCTACAGGTATCGAGCATCAGCTTCCGACCCTTTTCCCTGAAGCCTTGTCTATCGCTTCCATGACATCTCCGGCCAGATCCGGGGCGCTCGCGGGCGGCATGATGTAGGCGCCGCCGACGAGGCTCTGCGCCCTCGAGAGGAGGTTCTGCGTCACCTCGACACCGTACCTTGGGGCGTCTTCTGGCGGAAGGGCTGCGAGCTTCTCCCTGACGTGTTTCGGGATGTTTATGCCCGGAACCTCGTGGTGGAGGAACTCCGCCTGGCGGGCGCTCCTGAGGGGCATGAGGCCGAGCAGCAGGCAGACCTCGTAGTCCCAGATCCTCTCCAGCGCGCGCTCGAGAGACCCGATCTCGAAGACGGGCTGCGTCCAGAAGGCATGCGCCCCGGCCTCCACCTTGCGCCTGAGCTTCGCCACCTCCAGATCCAGGTCCTCTGCGGTCGGGTTGAAGGCGGCCCCGATCAGGAACCCCGGCGCGTCGCCAACGGAGTTGCCCGCGAGGTCCTCGCCGCGGTTCATCTTCGACAGGACGTGCACGAGACCCACGGAGTCCGTGTCGAAGACGCTCGTAGCCTCGGGGTAGTCCCCGATCTGGGCCGGGTCCCCCGTCACGGCGAGGATGTTCCGCACGCCCAGCGCCGCCGCGCCGAGCAGGTCCGCCTGTAGTCCGATGATGTTCCTGTCGCGGCAGGAGATGTGGGCTACCGCCTCTACGCCGGCTTCTTCCTGCAAGATCCTGGCCGCCGCCACAGGGTGCATGCGCAGGCGAGCCCGCGCCCCGTCCGAGATGTCTATGGCGTCCGCTCCCCGCCGTTTCAGGCGCCGGGCGGCCTCGATGAACCGGCTGAGATCGTTGCCACGCGGGAGGTCCACTTCCACCGTGACGGCGAATCCCGTCCGCAACTTCTCGGCGAAGCCGGACACCGGCACGCTCGAGAGCCCTGATCGCTCCGGCCTCTCGGCGACGGAGACCCTCGTCCGGGCCGTAACACTGCCGGCACTGAAATCCTCGAGCGCCTCGGAGAGGGCGCGGATGTGGGCCGGCGTGGTGCCGCAGCACCCCCCGATCAGGCGCGCGCCTGCTTCGGCGAGCTTGAGGCCGTATTCGGCGAAGTGGTCCACGTCTCTGGAGAAGCGGATATGGCCTCCGACGAGCTGGGGGAGTCCGGGGTTGGGGAAGGCGGCCACGGGTCCGGCCTCGGCCGACATCTGGCCCGCGATCTCGACCATCCGCTGCGGCCCGACGGTGCAGTTGGCGCCCGTGAGGTCGGCGCCCCAGGAGGAGATCTCGCGCGCCGCCCGCGCGGGCAGCCCCTCCGCGAGCGTCTCGCCGTCCTCGACGAAGGTCTTGTACGCGAGCACCGGCGCTCCAAGAGGACTGACCGCTTCGTAAGCGAGCCGCAGCTCCGCGAGGTCAGTGAAGGTTTCCAGGAGCAGAGCGTCCGCTCCGCCTTCGAGGAGCGCTTCGGCCTGCTCCAGAAATACCTCCCGCGCCTCCTCTTGGCTCACCGGACCAACGGGGACGAGCGGGCGTCCGAGCGGCCCGATCGCGCCGAGCACCAGCGCCTCCTCGCTGCCCGCTTCGCGTACGGCCCCGCGGGCGAGCCGGGCGCCTGCGACGTTCACCTCGCGCACCCTCTCTTCGAGGTCGTGGATCTCGAGCTTGAAGCGGTTGGCCGAGAAGGTGTTCGTCTCGACGACGCTTGCCCCGGCGCGCAGGTACTCCTCGTGTATGCCTGCGACCATCTCGGGGTGCGAGAGGTTCGCCCTGGCGTAGGGATGTCCGAAACCAACCCCGCGCTCGCCGAGTAGCGTGCCCATAGCGCCGTCCCCGATAAGGATACGGTCCTCGAGCAGTTCTCTGAGGTTAAGGCTCAATTGAATGGCCCCTCTCCGTGTCTTTAATTCGCGCTCACGCGGTGGAGAGAGGCTTCGTCGATGTTGCTTCGACTCATCTCTCGGAGTCTCCTCCGCGGGAGTTGGCACCTGACACGAGGCTTGGCCTCGCCGGTTGCCGCGGCTTCTCGGGGCCCGTCCCTCCACCGCTCTCGATGAGCGCCGCCGGTCGTCCGGCGTCTGTTTAGGCGGCAATTACATCACGAACGGGGCGCCAATGCAATGTTTGCCCGGCGGCCGAGACGGCCGCTGCGCAGGATGTCCCCCGGGTCCCGGGCGGCGCACCTGGCGGCGACCCAGAGCTTGCCGGCCCGGGAGGTCTCGGCCCGCCGCGCGAAGACGTCGTAGCCCTGCGCCTCGATGCGGTCCAGGATACCCGCGTAGAGCTCGCGCGCGACTACCACAGGAAATCGGCGCCCGCGCGGAATGTAGATCAACCCGTCGTCGGCGAGCGCGTACAGCCTCCGCGTGCGCCCGATCTCGAATCGCATCAGCTCGACGAACCGCTCGTCCACGACGCCGTCTCCCAGCTCCTGCTCGTCGTAGCCGAAGCGCTCCAGGTCCTCGAGCGGCACGTAGACGCGCCCCCTGCGCCAGTCCTCCCCTATGTCCCGCAGGAAGTTGGTGAGCTGCATCGCGACGCCCAACGTCTCGGCGTGCAGGTCGGCCCTCCTGTCTACGACCCCCACGACCCGGCACATCATCAGGCCCACCACGGCGGCGCTGCCGTAGGTGTAGAGCGCGAGGTCCTCGTAGGTCCGGTAGCGGAAGATGCGGGTGTCCATCTTCATGCTCTTCATGAAGGCGGCTATATCCTCCGGCGCGATGCCGCGCACGCGTACGGTGTTGGCGTAGGCGCGCAGCACGGGGTTCGATACCGCCTCGCCGGCCACCGCCGCCATAGTCTCCTGCTCGAAAGCTTCGAGCGCCGCGAGTTGCTCCTCGAGGGAGGTCTCTCCGGGGTTGTCCACGATCTCGTCCGCGTAGCGCATGAACGCGTAGAGCGCGTGGACGTGCGGGCGCACCTCGGGCGGGAAGAGCCGGGTCGAGAAGTAGTAGGTCCTGCTGTGGGCCCGCTGCGCGCGGCGGCAGAGCTCGTAGCTCTCGGCGAGCGAGAGCCCTGCGTCGAACCTGTTCCCGCCAGCGGGGTCCAGGCGCATAGCCTTATACCTCGCGCCCGATGCGCTCGGCGACCAGCCGTGCCCCGATGGTCACGAGCGGTACCCCCGTCCCCGGACGGGTGCTCGCTCCGACGAAGTACAGACCTTCCACGCCCTTCGATACCATCGGAGGCCTTAAGTACCCGACCTGCAGGATGCCGTGCCCGATGCCGAAGGCCGCCCCCTCTTCCAGGTTGTACTCGCTTCTCCAGTCAATCGGCGTCCTGACCTTCTTGAAGACGACCCAGTCCCTCTTCACTCCGCACCGCTTCTCGAGGAGATGGTAGACCTTCTCCTCGAAGGCTGTCCCATCTCTCTCCCAGTCCACCCGACCTCCGAGGTGCGGTACGGGGACGAGGACGAACAGGCTCTCTTTTCCCTGCGGCGCCAGACGCGGCTCGGTCTTCGACGGGACGACGGCGTAGAAGGAAGGGTCCTCAGGGAGGACGTGGTCGCGGAAGATGGCCTCGAAGTTCTCCCTGTAGCGCCCCGAGAGGTAGAAGTTGTGGTGGAGCATGTGATCTAGCCTGCGGTTTATGCCCAGGTAGAGCATGAACGCCGAGGCCGTGTACTCGAGCTTCTCGCGGCGGCGGAGCCTGAAGTCCCCGTCCGCCGAGCCACCCAGCAGCTCGCGGTAGGCGTAGGGGAGGTCCGCTCCCACGAGCACGGCGTCGGCCCAGATCTCCTCCCCACCCACGCGCACGCCGCTTGCCCTGCCCTTCGAGACGACCACTTCCTCTACACGGCTGTTCAGGTGGAACGTGACGCCGAGCTCGGTCGCGAGCCGCTCCATCGCCTCTATGAGGGAGTACATCCCGCCTTCGGGGAACCAGAGGCCGTCCTCGGCGAGCTCGGTGTAGGGGAGGAGGGAGTAGACTGCGGGGGCCTCGAAGGGGGAGAGGCCGAGGTACATCGTCTGCAGGCTGAACGCCTGTCTCAGTTTATCCGTGCGGAAGAAACGAGAGACGGAGCGGTAGTAGTTGTTCAGCGCCCTCGTCCTGAGCAGGAGCTTGAGGTTTCTCGGGCCGAAGAAGTCGCGCGCGCGCTCGAAGTCCCGCTCGACGAACTCGCTTCGGCCGGTACGGTACTTGTTGCAGGCGTCCTCGAGGAAGCGGTAGAAGCGCGGCGTGACGCCCGGCTCGATGCGCTCGAGTTCCCTGATAAGCTCGGGCAGGGCGCGTCGGATCGTGAGGACATCGCCGTCCCCGAAGGTTACGCGGTACTGACCGTCGAGTGGAATGAGCCTTACGTAGTCGTCGAGGTCGCGTCCGGCGGAGGCGAAGAGCTCGCGGTAGGTATCCGTCATGAGGAGGAGTGAGGGGCCCGTGTCGAACGTGAAGCCGCTCCCCTCGAGCCTGCCCATCCTGCCGCCAAGCTGGTCGTTCTTTTCGAAGACCTCCACCTCGAAGCCCTTCGCGGCGAGCCGGATCGCCGCCGCAAGGGAGCCCATCCCCGCTCCCACGACTGCTATCCGCTTCGCCCGCGACGCTTCCAGAACGCCCGCCTTTCTTCCGAGGTTATATTAAGTATACGGTGTCGATACCAGTGCGGATGCTAACAGAGGTTCGCCGGAGAACTTGGTAAAGGAGCTTACAGCAGCGTGGAACCAGGGGCCGTGGTAAGGGACAGGGGCGCCGCACGCGCCCGTTCGGGGCACCCCTGGATCTACCGCTCCGACGTCGTCGAGGCCGCAGGAGAACCTGGCGACGTAATCCCCGTCTTCGACCGGGCAGGGAGCTTCCTCGGCAGCGCCTTCTACAACCCGAAGAGCGAGATCTCCCTTCGCATAGCCGAACGCCGCGACGAGCCCGTGGACGAGTCCTGGTTCCGGACCCGGATCGATCGCGCCCTAGCCTACCGCGACACGCTGGCCATAGACGGCGACGCCTACCGCCTCCTGCACGCCGAGGCCGACGGCATCCCCGGCCTCGTGGTTGACCGGTACGGTGATTACCTGGTTTTGCAAGTCGGCTCCGCTGCCGTCGAGAGGCGTCTCGACTGGGTCCTGGACGCCCTCGAAGGGCTGCGCTCGCCTGCCGGGGTGCTCCTGCGTGGCGACTCCGCCGCCAGGAAGAGGGAAGGCCTCGACACCGCAGTACGTGTGCTGCGCGGAGAGGTTCCCGAGACCATCGTCGTCCGGGAAGGTCCCGTGCGCTACGAGGCGGACCCGTGGCGGGGGCAGAAGAGCGGCGGTTTCCTCGACCAGCGCGAGAACCACTTCGCCGCCGGGCGCTACGCCAGAGGTGCAGGCAGCGTGCTTGACGTCTTCTGCTACGCGGGCGGATTCGCCCTGCACGCCGCGCGCCAGGCTGGGGAGGTCGAGGCCGTGGACTCGAGCGGCCCCGCGCTCGAGGCGGCGCGCCGCAACGCGAAGCTCAACGATCTCGACAACATCACCTTCACCCGTGCCAGGGCCTTTGACCTGTTGCGCGAGCGGTCCGACGCCGGGAAGGGCTACGATATGGTCATCCTCGATCCTCCCGCTTTCGCCAAGACGAGGCGAGATCTCCCGCGGGCGCGGCGGGCCTACAAGGAGATCAACCTCCGGGCGATGAAGCTGCTTAACCCCAGCGGCATCCTCATAACCTGCTCCTGCTCATATCACCTCTCGCGAGAGCTTTTCGAAGACACACTACGCGCCGCGGCGGGGGACGCCGCGAGGATGCTGCGGGTGCGGGAGTGGAGGGGGCAGGCCGCCGACCACCCGGAGATCCTGACGATCCCAGAGACCCGCTACCTCAAGTGCGCCGTGCTGGAGCGGGCACCCGTTAGGGTGCCCTGAACCTTGAAGTCGCAGGAGGCGCGCCGCGTTACGGGGTCCTATCCGGCCTCTATCAGCGGTGCTCACCGGGAGATGATCCAGGAAGGTGCGCGCCTGCTCCATCGATCGGTTTCGTAGGCGTTGTTTGTGAAAGAGGATACTTGTGCGCCTTCCGCCGTTCCTGGCTCGAAGGTATAGTTGCATAAGGGTGCCCCGGTGCATCTGACGAATACGCGAGGAACGCGAAGACCGGGAGGTGTCTTGTGGCTTCGGAATCATCGCGCGGGTCGCTTTCGACGCCGTTGTGCGACCTGCTTGGCGTCCGCTACCCGCTGATCCAAGCTCCCATGGCGGGAGGATGGACGACCCCCGAGTTGGTTGCGGCGGTCTCGAACGCCGGTGGGTTCGGCTCGCTGGCCGGTGCG
>JBJMIY010000017.1:0-4383 GCA_045806605.1 Rubrobacteraceae bacterium | reverse complement strand
GCCAACTACTACAACGTGGACTACTCGCTGCTCGGGACGGCGCGGATCGAGCCTCTGCTCAGGCGCATCAGGAACTCCATGGCTGCGGCCGGGCTCGCTGTGGAGAACGCCAAGGGCGAGTGCAACTTCGGGCAGCACGAGATCAACTTCAAGTTCGACCGCGCCCTCGCCACCGCAGACGGGCACGCGATCTACAAGAACGGCGCGAAGGAAATAGCGGCTCAGGAAGGATACTCCATCTCCTTTATGCCCAAGTTCGACGAGCGCGAGGGGAACTCCTGCCACATCCACCTGAGCCTGCGCGGCGAGGACGGTACGCCCGTATTTGCCGATGGTCACGGCTTCTCCAAGACGTTCGAGAGCTTCATAGCGGGTCAGCTCGCGTGCCTGCGCGAGTTCACGCTGTTCTTCGCCCCGAACATAAACTCCTACAAGCGGTTCGCCGTCGGCTCCTTCGCCCCAACAGCCGTGGCCTGGGGCAAGGACAACCGTACCTGCTCGATGCGCGTCGTCGGCCACGGGAGCTCTCTGCGCGTGGAGAACCGGCTGCCCGGCGGGGACGTCAACCCGTACCTCGCCATCGCAGCCATGATCGCCGCTGGCCTGCACGGCATCGACAATGAGCTGCCCCTGGAAGACGAGATGGCGGGCAACGCCTACGAGGCGGACAAGCCGCACGTACCGACGAACCTCGGAGAAGCGCGGGATCTCTTCGCGAACAGCGCGGTGGCCAGAGAGGCTTTCGATGAGGAGGTCGTCGAGCACTACTTGAACATGGCGCGCGTCGAGATCGAGGCCTTCGAGGCCACCGTCACAGACTGGGAGCGCTACCGATCCTTCGAGCGCCTATGAGCCGTCCCACCATCGGAATAACGGCGGCCACCGAGGACGTGAGCTACGGCGCCTGGGACGAGGTTCCTGCCTTCATCAGCCCGGCGAGCTACGTGCAGGCCGTCCAGAGGGCCGGCGGTAGGCCCATCCTGCTCCTCCCAGACCCCGAGGACGCCGAAGACCCGAATGGGATGCTGGATCTCGTGGACGCCCTGATCCTCACCGGCGGGGCAGGGGACGTGAACCCGGCCCTCTATGGCGAAGAGCTTCACCACGAGACCGGTCCGATTCAGAACGAGCGCGACGCCTACGAGCTCGCGCTGGCGCGCGCCGCCGTCGAGCGCGGTATACCCACCCTCGGCATCTGCCGCGGGATGGAGGTACTGAACGTCGTGTACGGCGGCAGCATCGAGCAACACCTCCCTGACGTGCTCGGCCACGAGGAGCACCGCCACACCCCCGGCACCTACGCCGACCACGAGGTGCGCCTGGCCCACGGCTCGCTCGCTGCCCGCGCCGCCGGGTCCGAGAGCACGCCGGTCAAGTCGCACCACCACCAGGGCATTAAGGAGGTGGGGAGCGGCCTCGAAGTAACCGGCTGGGCGGCCGAAGACGACGCGGTCGAGGCGCTCGAAGACCCGAGCTGCCCGTTCGTGCTCGGCGTGCTCTGGCACCCCGAGGAGGATGAGAAGAGCCAGCTCATAAAAGCCCTAGTCTCGGAGGTCTCCTAGATGCTCGAAGTCCTGAACCCCGCCACCGAAGAGGTAGTAGAGAGGCTTGAGCTGGCGACCGGGGAGGACGCCGACGCCGCGGTGGCCCGCGCCAAGAAGGCCTTCCCGAGGTGGAGGGACGTCGAGCCCGCAGACCGCGCGCGTTTATTGCGCCGCCTCGCCGACGCCCTCGACGCAGAGCGGGAGAACCTGGCGCGGCTGGAATCGAAGAACACCGGCAAACCCATAGACGACTCGCGCGGCGAGATGGAGATGGTCGTAGAGACCTTCCACTACTACGCCGGGATGCCGGAGCGCCTTCTCGGCGACAGCATCCCCGTCTCTGGTGGTGTGGACGTCACTTTCCGCGAGCCTCTGGGCGTCGTCGGGCTCATCGTCCCGTGGAACTTCCCACTTACCATAGCGAGCTGGAAGATGGCCCCTGCGCTCGCAGCCGGGAACACCCTCGTCCTCAAGCCTGCAGGACTCACGCCCCTCACCGCCGTCGAGTTCGAGCGCATAGCCAGAGAAGCCGGAATCCCCGAGGGCGTCGTGAACGTCGTCGTGGGGCCGGGGAGCGAGGTCGGGCGGCGCCTGGTCGAGAGTCCGGACGTTGCGAAGGTGGCCTTCACGGGATCTACCGAGGTAGGGAGGAGGATCGCCGAGGGCGCCGCGGGCACCATAAAGCGGGTGACGTTGGAGCTGGGCGGTAAATCGGCGAACGTAGTCTTCGCCGACGCCGACCTCGAGAAGGCCGCCAGCGAGGCTCCGGCCGCTGTCTTCGGCCACGCGGGGCAGGACTGCTGCGCCCGCTCGCGCATCCTGGTCGAGAGGAAGGTCTTCGACGACTTCCTCTCCCTGATGCAGCCGGCGGTCGAGGGCTTCAGAGTCGGAGATCCCTTCGACGAAGGAACCGACATGGGCCCGCTCATCTCCGCGGACCACCGCGAGACCGTCTCCTCCTACGTCCCCGAGGACGCGCCCGTGGCGATAAAGGGCTCCGCCCCGCAGGGGAGCGGGTTCTGGTATCCGCCGACGGTGCTCGCGCCCCTCTCCAACAACGACAAGGCGGCGAGAGAGGAGATCTTCGGCCCGGTCGTCGCCGTGATCCCCTTCGACGACGAGGAGGACGCCGTTCGGCAGGCGAACGACACCATCTACGGCCTCTCAGGCTCGATCTGGACGCAGAACAGTGCTCGTGCCCTGCGCGTCGCGAGGCGCATGGAGACGGGCGTCATCTCCGTGAACTCCAATACCTCCGTCCGCGTCGCTACACCCTTCGGCGGGATGAAGCAGTCCGGAGTCGGGCGCGAGCTCGGCCCGCACGCCCTCGACTACTACACCGAGATAAAGAACGTCTACATCTCCACCGAGGAGGACTGACATGCCGGGACGTCTCGAAGGGAAGGTCGCGGTCATCACCGGCGGGGCGAGCGGCATCGGACGCGAGACGGCGAAGCGCTTCGCCGAAGAAGGAGCGAGGGTATGCGTCGGCGACCTCGCCGACGAGCCGGGCAAAGAGACGGCCGCGGAGATAGACGGCCTCTACATCCACGCCGACGTTACGAACCCGGACGACGTGCAGGGGATGTACAGAGAAGCCTCAGAGCGCTTCGGCGGGCTCGACGTGCTCTTCAACAACGCGGGCATCTCCCCGCCGGACGACGACTCGATCCTGGAGACCGAGTTCGAAGCCTGGCAGCGCGTGCAGGACGTGAACCTCAAGAGCGTCTTCCTGTGCTGCAAGTACGGGATACCGTACCTGCTCGAGCGCGGCGGAGGGTCCATTATCAACACGGCTTCTTTCGTAGCGGTGATGGGTGCGGCTGCGTCCCAGATCTCCTACACCGCATCAAAGGGCGGCGTGCTCGCCATGAGCCGCGAGCTCGGCGTGCAGTTCGCCCGGCAGGGAGTGCGCGTCAACGCCCTGTGTCCGGGGCCGGTGAACACCCCGCTCTTGCAGGAGCTCTTCGCCAAGGACCCGGAGAAGGCCGAGAGGCGGCTGGTCCATCTACCGATGGGCCGCTTCGCCGAGGCGACCGAGATCGCCAACGGCGCCCTCTTCCTGGCCTCCGACGAGTCGTCCTACGTCACGGCCTCGACCTTCCTGGTTGACGGGGGCCTCTCCGGGGCATACGTTACACCGGAATAGGAGGTCCAGATGCAGACACAAGGAGCGCGTCACAGAGGCATCTCGGAGAGCGTACTCGACGCGATCGGGGACACGCCGATGCTCGAGATCGAAGGCATCTATTGCAAGCTCGAGTACCTCAACCCCTCGGGCTCGATCAAAGCGCGCATAGCCAAGTACATGGTGGAAAGGGCAGAGAGGGAAGGGCTGCTCTCCCCCGGCGACACAATAGTCGAGGCCACATCAGGCAACACCGGCAACGCTCTCTCGATGGTCGCCGCCGTGAAGGGCTACAGGATGCTGGTCGTGATGCCGGAAGGGATGACGGGTGAGCGCGTAGCCATAAGCCGAGCCTTCGGCGCCGACGTCCTGCAGGTAGGCCACTTCCACGTCGACGAAGCGCTGGCGAAAGCGAAGGAGCTCGGACAACAGGACGGCTACTTCTGCCCCTCGCAGTTCGAGTCGGAGTGGAACGTCGAGGAGAACCGCGTGTGGCTGGGGCCGGAGATACTCTCTCAGCTGCCCGAAGGCAGGATCCCCGACGCGCTCGTCATGGGTGTAGGCACAGGTGGCACCCTGGTGGGCGTCGGCCAGGCCTTCCGCGAGGTCAACAGAGACGTCAAGCTCTTCGCGATGGAGCCCTCGGAGTCGGCAACCATACTGTGCGGCGAGGTGGGGGAGCATCTCATCGAGGGCATCGCCGACGGTTTC
>JBJMIY010000016.1:0-3801 GCA_045806605.1 Rubrobacteraceae bacterium | reverse complement strand
TCCTGGACGGCATTCAGCGCGTCGTCGACGCCGTCGAAGCCGACGATCTTCACGTCCGAGCCGGCCCTGCCTCCTAGGGCCCGTACGGCGCCCAGGGCCATCTCGTCGTTCTGGGCGAAGATGCCCTTGATTTCAGGGTTGGACTGCATGATGTTCTCCGTCACATCCAGCCCCTCCGCCCGGTCGAAGTTCGCCGTCTGGCTCGCCACGAGCTCCACCGCACTCTGCCCGTTAATAGCCTCCTCGAAGCCCTGCCCCCTATCGCGCGTTGGGCTGGCGCCGGGGATACCCTCGAGCTGGGCTACGGGGCCGCTGCCGACGAGTCGGATCAGCTCCTCCCCCGCCATCCTGCCGCCTTCCACGTTATTCGAGGCTATGAGGGTAGCGATCTCGCCGCCCGAAGCGCCACGGTCAAGCGCGATCACGGGGATGTTCGCCTGGTTGGCGGCCTGGATCGACGGAACTATCGCCTCTGAGTCGACGGGGTTGACCAGGATGGCATCGACCTGTTGGGTCACGAAGTTCTGCACGTCATCTTGCTGGGTGGCCGAGTCGTTCTGCGCGTCGGCGATGAGGAGCTTGACTCCCTCGTCCTTCGCGGCCTGCTGAGCACCGCTGCGCATGCTCACGAAGAACGGGTTGTTCAGCGTAGAGATAGAGAGTCCGACCCTTGGCCCTCCTCCCTCCCCTCCGCCGCCACCGCGCTGGCAGCCGGCCGCAAAGGCCGTCGCCAGAATCGCCAGCATGAGTACCGCCAGCAACGTCGCCCTCGTTCTCATCGTGCCCTCCTTCTAGCTCTTCCTGCGTCTCAGGGTGTCCGTCATCACCGCGAGGGCGATAACGGCGCCTATGATCACCTGCTGCCAGAACGCCGAGACGTTCAGCAGGTTCAAGCCGTTGCGAAGTACGCCCAGGATGAGCGCCCCGATCAGTGTCCCCGAAGCGTTTCCCACCCCGCCCGAGAGGCTGGCGCCGCCGATCACGACCGCAGCGATTGCGTCCAGCTCGTAGGTGAAGCCGGCCTGCGGATCGGCCGAGGCCAGCCGGGCGGTGAGCAGGATGCCAGCTATACCTGCGAAGAGCCCGGAGAGGGTGTAAACGATCAGCTTCTGGCGCGAGACGTTTATCCCGGAGAGCCTGGAGGCTTCCTCATTGCCGCCGATTGCGTACATGCAGCGGCCCGCGTAGGTGCTCCTGAGAATCCCGATCGTGAGGGCCCACATGACGAGCATCAGGACTACAGGCAACGGTACGAAGCCCAAGAGGTCCCCGCTGCCTAAAGAGAGAATCGCCCCCGGTATCGGGTTCAGCGGGACGCCACCCGAGATCACGAGCGCCAGCCCGCGCGCCGCGCTGAGCATCGCTAGAGTGGCGATGAAAGGCGGCAGGTTGCCGAGGGTGATCAGCAGTCCGTTCGTAAGCCCGGCCAGCGCTCCTGCTCCGATCCCTAGCGCCAGCGCCGCCATTAGCGGCAGATTGGCAACCACGCTCGCCCAGCCGAAGACTATGCCGGCTAGTCCCAGGACGCTCCCGACGGAGAGGTCTATGCCCCCCGAGACGATCACGAAGGTCTGGCCGAGGGCGATGATGGCGACCACCGCTATCTGGGTCCCCACGTTGAAGAGGTTGTTGAAGGTGAGGAAGTACGGCGAGAGGATGGTCATCACTACGCACAGTATTATGAGCCCCCAGAGCGGCCCGCTGCGGGAGAGTATCTCTCTGGGTTTGATCCTCTCGGCCAGGCTAGCCAACGGCTGCCTCGCTACCTTGCGTCGCGAGCGTCATAACGTTCTCCTGGCTAGCTTCTTCCCTGGAGAGCTCGCCCGTGATGCGCCCCCCCGCCATCACCAGTATCCGGTCGCTCATGCCCAACACCTCCGGCAGATCGCTAGATATCATCAGGATACCGGCACCCTCCTCCGTGAGCTCGTTCATCAACTCGTAGATCTCCACCTTCGCCCCCACGTCTATCCCACGCGTCGGCTCGTCCATGATCAAGACCTTCGAGTCCGCCAGGAGCCACTTCCCGATGACCCCCTTCTGCTGATTGCCGCCCGAGAGGTAGCGAATTTCCTGTTCGAGACTCGGCGTGCGGATATTGAGCTCCTCGATCATCTTCTGAGCCAGGCTTCGCTGCTCCTTGCGGTTGACGAGCCCCGCGGTGGTGTACCGACCAAGCGAGGCGAGCGCAAGGTTCTCGGCCACCGAGAGCGGTGGCACGATCCCCTGCCCCTGCCTGTCCTCCGTGATGAACCCAATGCCACTGTGCTTCGCCTCGCGGGGATCGAAGCGCTCTATCCGGCGCCCCTCCACCCACACCTCACCGGAGTCAAGCGGGTCGGCGCCGAAGATCGCGCGCGCCAGCTCCGTTCTGCCAGCACCGACTATCCCCGCGATCCCGACCACCTCGCCGGCGCGCACCTGGAAGGAGATATCGTGAAGTACGCCCTCGCGCGAGAGTTCTTTGACCTCCAGCAGGACTTCCCCGAGCCCGGGCCGGCGGCGGGGAAACTGGTCCTCGATGGAGCGTCCCACCATCATCCTGACGAGCTCCCGGTGGTCGGTTGTGGCCGGCACCCGGCCGACCATCTTCCCGTCCCGCAAGACGGTCACCCGGTCTCCGATCTCGGTAACCTCTTCGAGGTGATGGGAGATGAAGATCACGCCGACCTCTTCCTCTTTGAGGCCTCGAACTATCTCGAAGAGACGCTCGACCTCCTGCCCGGAGAGCGAGGCGGTCGGCTCGTCCATGATCAAGATCCTGGCGTCCAGGCTCAACGCCTTCGCTATCTCGACCATCTGCCGCTGCGCGACGCCCAGAGTCGAGACCGGGTCATCCGGGCCAACGCGCACCTTTATCCTCTCCAGGAGCCCGCGTGCCTCGTCTCTCATCTGGCGGCGATCGACGATCCCGAACCGTCTGGGCTGGCGTCCGAGGAAGATGTTCTCGGCCACGGTTAGCTGCGGGACCAGATTGAACTCCTGGTAGATCGTGGAGATGCCTTTAGATTGGGCGACAGCGGCTGAGGAGATCTCCACCCTCTGGCCGTCGAGCAGGATCTCGCCTTCGTCCGGGTGGTAGGCGCCGGATAGCATCTTTATGAGGGTGCTCTTGCCCGCTCCGTTCTCGCCCAGGATGACGTGAACCTCGCCCTTCTCGAGCTCGAAGTCCACCCCATCGAGCGCCGTTACGCCGGGAAAGCGCTTGGTGATGCCGCGCATCTCGAGGAGGGGGCTCACGCCCCCTCTCCTACTCCACCGCCCAAACCCACCTCCTGTGCGGTACTGCTACTCCCCATTCATTCCGTATTGTAAACGCCGTGCGTACTACGCGGGGATCCTCCAGCCTCTGTATTCGAGCGGTACCCGCTACAATGGGTTGCGCCGTCGAGGGAAAGGGGTTGGCAGATGAAGGCGATTCGGGTTAACGAGCAAGGCGGGTCTGAGGTCTTGAGCTACGAGGACGTGCCCACTCCCGAGCCGGGTCCCGGCGAGGCGCGCGTGCGGCTCGCGGCCTCGGGGGTCAACTTCATAGACGTATACCAGCGCACGGGTCTCTACCCGATGGAGACTCCCTTCACCCTGGGACTGGAGGGCGCGGGCGAGGTCGACGCCGTCGGCGAGGGCGTCGAAGACGTCTCGGTAGGGGACCACGTCGCGTTCGCCAGCGTGATAGGAGCCTACGCCGAGTACGCCGTCGTCCCGGCGGAGAGCCTCGTCCCTGTCAACGTCACACTCGTCGAGGCCAGGATCGCCGCCGCTGTGATGCTGCAGGGGATGACGGCCCACTACCTGACGCAC
>JBJMIY010000015.1:0-4164 GCA_045806605.1 Rubrobacteraceae bacterium | reverse complement strand
CCGTCCAGGGTCGCGTTCTCGAAGGGCAGCTCCTCGATTCTGGAGGAGTGAAAAGAGACGCGGTCCCCGGCCCACGCCAGCTTTCGCGCGGCGACCTCAAGCATGGCGGCGTTCATGTCCACCGCCTCGACCCGACGTAATGGAGCAGCGCGTCTGAGTAGTTGCCCGTGCCGCAGCCGGCATCGAGCACCACCGTCCGGTCCAACGGTACGGGCGCGTGGGCGAAGCAACCGACGAGGATCTCGGTGCCCACGGGCTCCCTGGTCTTGTCGTAGGTGCCGGATTTGCTCGTGTAGTCCTCGTAGCTGCTCAATTCGGCCTTCTCCCCTCGGTTCATCGTTTTCTCGTAAGAGTATATTGACTCTGTGAATGACTCTGTAAACTCCCTCATGGCGAAGTTCCGAGTATTTCCCTTCCACGCACTCGGGTGAATAAACGCTTGGGGCCTAGCTTCTCCAACAGCCTACCCATAGGGAGATCACGGCCCCACCGAGCACTGCAGGGACGCCTCCGCTCTTCGGCCACATCCGAAGGATCCGGATTCCTCTCCGTCCCGACCCCACGGTCAGCCTTGAGTACCTTCGGGGCACCTCTCCAGATCGGTCCCGACACTCCGTCCGAGAAAACGCGCGTCCTCCGGTCGGGGACCGGTGGGAAGCCGTAAAGTCTGCGAGCAGATCATGGCCTTCATCACCGCCGTCACCTCCGTCACCGAGATAAAGCGCGACCCCCCCTCTGGGCTCACGCCATAGCCACAGAGGAAGACGCACGCGTATCCCCACCACCATAGGCCCAGACCCGCGCCAAAAGTGGTGACAGCGGTGACAGTGATGACCCCGGTGCCGGCGAATGCAGAACTCCTCCAAAGGCTCTGCGACGCTCTGCTGTAGAGTCGAGAGACCGGGCGATGGGCCGGGAGCCTAAGTAACGCAAGTGCGACAAAGCCCGTCGCCGTAGCCGTCTGGTTCAGCCATTCAGCAGATAGGAAAAGAGACAAGCTCCAGCCGCATCAAGCTGCAGCGTCTCGCTTACCACGCGCACCGGATCCTCGTCGAGCCTGTGCAGGCCGGTCTACTCGCGCGACCCTGGCGGAGAACGCGGCCCCAGGGTCTTTGCTAGGTCAGCACTTTCTACACTACTTTAGTGAAGAAATTTGACGAGATGAACGGGGCATCCGAACCGCGTAGAATTACCCTTCCACGCACTCGGGTGAATAAGGTGGTTGGGACCGTTTCTCCCCGGGTACAAGGCACTCGTATGCTGGGTGTCTCGCTGCAGATCGCGGTCATAGTGGCCCTGACCCTTCTCAACGGCCTCTTCGCCATGTCCGAGACAGCGCTCGTCTCCTCGCGCAAGGCGCGTCTCAGGCAGCGCGCAGAGGAGGGCGACAAGGGGGCCCGCGCCGCCCTGGAGTTGGCCGATTCGCCAACCCGCTTCCTCTCCACCGTGCAGATCGGCATCTCCCTGATCGGGGTCTTGTCCGGTGCCTTCGGCGGGGCGGCGCTCGCAGTACCTTTGGCCGAAGCGCTGCGCGGAGTGCCCGCGCTGGCCCCCTACGCTGGGCCCCTCTCCTTCGGCGCCGTGGTTGTCGCTATCACCTACCTATCGCTGATCATCGGCGAGCTAGTGCCCAAGCGCCTCGCCCTGAACGGCGCGGAGGCGGTGGTCTCGCGCGTGGCCGGGCCGATGCGCCTCATCTCGGCGATCACCTCTCCCGCCGTCTGGTTCTTGAGCGCCTCGACCGAGGGAGTCCTCAAGTTGCTTGGGGTGCGCCAGACGGGTACCCCCGCGGTGAGCGAGCAGGAGGTCGAGATCCTGATGGAGGAGGGCGCGCGGGCAGGCGTCTTCGAGGAAGAAGAAAGAGACCTTGTGCAGCGCGCACTACGGCTCGACGATCGTCCCGTACGTGAGCTGATGACGCCACGACCCAACGTGGTGTGGCTGGACGCCGACGACCCGCCGGAGGATGTCCGCCGGCAGGCACAAGAGGCCGGGCACTCGTTTTTCCCGGTCGCCCGCGGGGACCTTGACGACCTGCTGGGCATCGCATCCGTCAAGGAAGCCTGGGGGCGACAAGTGCCCGGCAAACCCGCCGACCTGTTGGGTTCCCTGCAGCGTTCGCCCCTGGTAGCGGAGGGTGCGCCGGTCACCGATGCCTTGGAAGCGTTCAAGCGCTCCGGTCTGCCCATCTCCCTCGTAATCGATGAGCGCGGGCACATCGAGGGTCTCGTCACCCTGACCGACGTGCTGGAGGCGCTGATCGGCGAGGTGCCCGACGAAGACGAGCCTGCCGAGGAACCCATAGTGCGCCGCGAGGACGACTCTTTGCTGGTGGACGGCCTGCTGGGGGCGAGCGAGCTGCGGGGATATCTGGGGCTAGGCGCACTGCCCCGCGAGGAGGAGGCAGATTATCATACGGTGGGCGGTTTGGTGATGGACAATTTAGGACGCGTCCCGGCTGCGGGCGACCGATTCGAGTGGGACGGGCACACCTTCGAGGTCTTGGATATGGACGGGCGGCGCGTCGACAAGGTGCTAATAACGCCCCCACGAGAGAAGTCCACGTAGGTGTCCTGGTGGCCCGGGGTGATGTTTCCAGGCACCCCACAGACCGAACTGTCGAGACCCCCTGCACGTGAACTTTGGAAAAAGCGACTTCCATGCATTCGGGTGAATAATGCCCTGCGACTACTACGTCGAGCTTATGCTGCTCCATCGTCCTACTCCAGCACTCCTCCAACACTCAGGACGCTCACGGCTTCATCATCCACTGTGGCTACAGCGTGGCTACAGCGTGGCTACGGCGTACCTGTCTAGGCCTTATGACAGAGGTCTCTTCCATCTCCTCAGTGTCGTCGCACATCAGCCGCAAAGACTCATCGTTGCGCTCGATTGCCACGTAAACAATCCTAAAATGCGATTGTGCCCTTCACCGGAGGCAGGTTGTCTCGCACCGAAGCTGGAAGCCGTTGGATCTAGTAGTCCCTCCCGCGATGCTCCGGCTCCGCGGACTCGCCCTTGCTTACCGACGCCGGCGCACCCTCCTTCTCGCGAAGTTGGCGCAGAATGCCGCCCGCGAGCAGAATGCTCCTCTCCCGTGGCGAGAACTCGGCGAGGAGTGTTACCTCTTCGTCTCGTCCCCTCAGTGGGACCTCCTCGTCACCGTTCTCCAGGCGTTTGCGCAGGTCCGGAAGTTCCCACTTGTTGCCCTGCTCGAACTTCTCGTAGTCCGATTGGTCTGTGAATTGCAGGGGGAGAATGCCCTGGGAGATCAGATTCCGCCGGTGGATGCGGGCGAAGCTCTTAGCTATCACCGCTCGGACGCCGAGGTGCAGCGGGGCCAAGGCCGCGTGCTCGCGGCTACTACCCTGACCGTAGTTGTGCCCGCCAACGATAAAGCCCGGCGCCATCTCCTTGGCCTTCTTGTAGTACTCAGGGTCGAAGCGGCGGAAGGTGAAACGGGCGATCTCGGGCACGTTCGAGCGGAAAGACATTACCTCCACCCCATCTGGCGCGAGGTCTCCAGTCGAGACGTCGTCCCCGACGACGATGGTCACGGTGCACTCGAGTGAGCCCGGCAGCTCCGGGGCCTCGGGTGGCGGCTTTATGTTGGGGCCGCGCGGTACCTCGATGCCGCGAGCCTCCTCCGCCGGCGCTGGGTCGAGGATCTGGCGGTCGTCCACCGCGGGGTTGGCCGGGGCCTCCGGGAGGTCCGGGTACTCACCCAGCTCGCGCGGGTCGGTGATGACTCCCCGGAGCGCCGTCGCCGCCGCGGTGGTCGGGCTCGTCAGGTACACCTGATCGGTCATCGTTCCCGAGCGTCCAGGGAAGTTACGATTGAAGGTCCTTACGCTGACCGAATCGGAGGGTGGCGCCTGTCCCATCCCGACGCACGGGCCGCATACCGGTTCAAGCATCCTGGCGCCTGCGCGCACGAGGTCCGAGTATACGCCGCTCCGGGCGATAGCGTCGAGGATCTGGCGGCTTCCCGGCGTCACGGTCATGACGAGGCCCGGGTAGACCGTCTGTTCCCGCAAGACCGCCGCCGCGATCGCCAGGTCGTCGAAGCCCGAGTTGACCGAGCTACCAATGCACACCTGAGCGACCTTCGTGCCGGCGACCTCGCTCACCGGGACCACGTTGCCGGGAGAGTGGGGTTGCGCG
>JBJMIY010000014.1:0-5930 GCA_045806605.1 Rubrobacteraceae bacterium | reverse complement strand
GACGTGGAGGACGACGGGGAGCAGCAACGCCGCGGGGAGTGCGTTGGCGAGGGCGGTGATGCCGCCGTAGATCAGGGTCATGCTCAGGTAGAGCGGGTTGCGGGTGAAGCGGAAGGGTCCACCGGTCACAATGGTGGTCGTAGGCTCCCTCGGGTCAAGGTTGGTCCCCGCCCCTTTCATCTCGCGGAAGCCGAGGTAGCCGACGGCGAGCCCGCTGGCGATCAGGGGCCAGCCGAGCATTCGCGAAAGGCTGCGCGGCAGGATGGCGAGGCGGTATCGCCTGTTAGCCAGCAGCCCCATAGCGAGAGCGCCGGCGTAGATCAGGGGTGGAGGTGCGATCACACCGGGGTTGTCCGCGTTCTGCGGCGCGTCGCTCATACTTCCACCAGCACGGCGTCGCCCTGGCCGCCGCCGGAGCAGATAGCCGCGAGCCCCCTGCCGCCTCCCCTGCGCTCGAGTGCGAAAACGAGCGTCATCAGGATGCGCGCGCCGGAAGCTCCGATCGGGTGTCCCAGAGCCAGAGCCCCGCCGTTTACATTCACGATCTCGGGGTCCACCCCTAGGATTCGGGTCGAGTGGATCGCGACCCCCGCGAACGCCTCGTTTATCTCCACGAGATCCAGGTCCTCCGCTCTCCACCCCGCTTTCTCGAGCACCAGCTTCCCCGCGTTGCCGGGCACGGTGAGCAGGTTCGGCGGCTCCTCGGCGACCTTGGCGTGGGCGACTATGGTCCCCAGAGGCTCGAGGTCCCGCCTTTCGGCGAAGGACTCGCTCGCGAGCACCAGCGCTCCTGCTCCGTCGGTGACGCCGGGGGCGTTGCCCGCTGTCACGGTGCCGCCCTCGTCGATCGGCGGAAGCGCGGCCAGCTTCTCCAGGGTCGAGTCGCGCCGGATCGGCTCGTCTGCCTCGACGTAGCTGGTCTCTCCCTTGCGGCCCGCCACCTTGACACCCACGATCTCCTCGGCGAGCCTGCCCTCATCCGTCGCGGCTGCGGCGCGCTGGTGGCTCCGTAGAGCCCAACGGTCCTGGTCCTCGCGCGAGATATCGAACTTCTTCGCTCCGTCGGTGCCGAAGCGGATCATGTTGACGTGCTCGAAGGCGTCGAGCAGGCCGTCGTACATCATGGCGTCAAGCGCCGGTGCGTCGCCCATGCGCATCCCCCACCGCGCCTTCGGCAAGAGGTACGGGGCGTTGGACATGCTCTCCATACCGCCCGCGAGGACTACCTCGTAGTCGCCGGCACGGATCAGGGTCTCTGCCAGCGTCGCGCTCCTGAGACCTGAGGCGCACACCTGGTTGAGCGTCTCGGTCGTCAGGGAGAAGGGCAGGCCCGCGTGGAAGTTGGCCTGGCGCGAGGGGATCTGACCGACCCCCGCCTGCACGACGATGCCGAAGATGGAGTGCTGTATGTCGTCGTCTTCTATGCCGGAGCGGTCTATGGCCTCCCGTATCGCTACCCCGCCGAGCTCCGGCGCACCAAGGGGAGACAACGCCCCGCCGAACTTCCCGAAAGGCGTCCGCGCCGCCCCCAGAACTACCGCTCGTTCCACTCCAAACCTCCGATACCCGAAGAAGCGTCCCGACTCTAGTCTAACGCAACGATGGTATGCCGGATAAAAGCCACCTACCTCGAGTGGTTCTCTCGAAGGATGTGACGCCAAGGCCCGGTTGCATACCACCATAACCCATCGGGTCGCGTAGTGGCGAGGGCCGTCATCCCGGGAGCATACGCTCTAGTAAAATACGGCACCAGGGAAAGAGGCGAGGAGGCATCGTGGCGAACATCGGCGATTACGCGACCACCTACGAACAGTTCGACTGGGAGACGCCTGAGAGATTCAATTTCGGACGAGATATCGTCGACAAGTGGCCGGAGGACAGTCCGGCCATGATCTGGCTCGGGACGAGCGGCGAGGAGCGCAGGCTGACCTTCGGCGACTTCACCCGGCTCTCCAACCGGTTCGCCAACGTAGCCCGCGATATGGGCGTGAGCCGCGGCGACAGGGTGATGGTCCTCCTCGGCAAGGTCCCCGAGTGGCACGCCATCCTCACCGGACTGCTCAAGCTCGGCGCCATCGCCATACCCTGCGCCCCTCAGCTCCGCGCCGGCGACCTCAAGTTCCGGGCCGAGCATTCCGGCTCGGTAGCCATGATCTCCGGCCCCGAGGGCATCGGGGAGGTCGAGAAGATGCGCTCTTATGCCCCTGACCTCCGCCACTTCGTCTCCGTGGGCGAGGAGAACGAGGGTTGGGAGTCCTTCGAAGATCTCGTGGCCAACGCCTCAGAAGACTTCACCGCCGAGGACACGGCTTCCGAAGAGGGCTCGTTCATCCTCTACACCTCGGGGACGACCAAGCACCCGAAAGGCGCGCTGCACACCCACGGCTACAACCACGGCAAGCGGATGCAGGCGCTTTACTGGTTGGATCTCCAGGACGGCGACCGCCTCTGGTGCACCTCCGGGACGGGATGGGCCAAGAGCATCTGGAACGTTTACCTGGGACCGTGGAGCCTGGGCACGGAGATCTTCTTCCACGAGGGCGGCTTCGACCCGGCCGAGCGGCTAGACCTCATACAACAGTATGGGATCACGGTCCTCTGCCAGGCCCCGACGGAGTACAGGCTCCTCGCCAAGACGCCCGAGCTGGAGAACGCGGACCTCTCCAAGCTGCGCCACGCCGTCTCGGCCGGGGAACCGCTGAACCCGCCGGTCATAGAGCGGTGGAAGGAGCTGCACGGCGTCACGATCTACGACGGCTACGGCCAGACCGAGAACACCCTGCTCGTCGGCAACTTCCCCGGCCTCGAGGTGCGTCCCGGCTCGATGGGCAAGCCCTCGCCCGGCTGCGACGTCAAGGTCATAGACCCGGACGGCAACGAGTGCTCGCCCGGCGAGCCGGGAGACATCGCGCTCGCGAATAGAATTCCATGCCTCTTCAAGGAGTACTGGAACCAGCCGGACGAGACGGAGGCGGCCTTCAGGGGCGGCTATTACCTGACAGGGGATAGAGCTTACAGGGACGAGGACGGATACCTGTGGTTCGTGGGACGCTCGGACGACGTGATACTCTCAGCCGGCTACCGGATCGGGCCCTTCGAGGTCGAGAGCATCCTAATCGAGCACCAGGCCGTCGTCGAGAGCGCGGTGGTGCCGGCGCCCGACGAGGACCGCGGGAGCGTGGTCAAGGCGTACGTCGTCCTGGGCAAGGACTACGAACCGTCGGATGGGCTCGCGCGCGAGATACAGGACTACTGCAAGGCCCAGAGCGCCCCGTACAAGTATCCCCGCCGCATCGAGTTCATAGATGAGCTACCCAAGACCACGAGCGGCAAGATCCGGCGCGTCGAGCTGCGTCAACGCGAGATGGTATAGAAAGGCATCGGGTATCAGATCTCAGCCGTCAGGTAAAAACCGTTCGCGGCGTAGCCGGGCTTCGGTTTCGCGCTCCTGCCATGCGTCACCTGAAGCCTATGTCTGACCTGCGCGCACTCGATAAGGAGCAGTTCTGCTACCTGACGACTACCGGGAGGGTAACCGGCAGGCCGCACAACATCGAGATCTGGTTCTCGCTCTCCGGCGAGAGCCTCTACATGCTCTCGGACAGCCACAGCTCGGACTGGGTCGAGAACCTGCGCCGTGCCCCCGAGGTCATCGTTCGTATCGCCGGAGAGCGCTTCGAGGGAAGCGCTCGCGTCGTCGAAGACGCCGAAGAGGACGAGCTGGCTCGTAGACTCCTGATCGAGAAGTACGAGAGCAAACCCGGCAGCCTCTCGAGCTGGAGGCGCACAGCCCTGCCTGTGGCTGTGGACCTCCAACCCGCCGCGGCGCCTTGAGCCAGGCAGCCTGCTGACTAGCTGAGAAGCGCCGCGAGCTGGGTGAGGCTGCTCGCCATGCGCGGTCCGTACCAGGTGAGTAGCTTACCGTCCACGAGGTGTATACGGTCCGAATGGGCGGCGGGGATGTCGAGCGCGTAGAAATCTTCCAGGTCCTCGGCCGAGAACGGGTAGGGCTCGTCGGGGAGCAGGACGATCTCCGGCTGCGCTTCTTCCACTTCCTCCAGCGTGAAGACAGGGTAGCGCGTCGAGCCGCCGCACACGTTCTCGCCGCCGCATGTCTCCAGCACGGCGTGGGCGTAGGTGTCCGAACCGACGCTCATGTACGGATTCTTCCAGATAGGGACGAAGAGGCGCCGTGGGTTCGTCTGTTTCATCTGCTCCCGCAACCTGCCGTACACCCGCTCGATGGGACCCAGGACGGCGTCGGTCCGCGGCGCCTCGACGGCCCTGGCCAGCTCCCGCAGGAGCCACAACGCCCCTTCCACGCTCTCCGGGGCGCCGACGAAGACGGGCACGCCGGCATCCTGGATCCTCTCGACGTTCTCCCTGCTGTTCTCCTCCCTGACGGCGACGACGAGATCGGGCTCGAGCTCCAGGAGGCGTGATACGTCCACCTTCTTGGTCCCTCCCACCACCGGCACTTTCCCGACCGCGCGTGGCGGCCACAGGCAGTAGCGGGTGCGCCCGACGACCCGGGCTCCCACTCCGAAAGCGAACAGGGCCTCGGTCAGGCTCGGCACCAGGCTGACGATGCGCTCCGGGTTCACGGCGTTACGGCCTCAGACCTCCCTGAAGATCCTCTCGGAGGCGGAGATGGGATCCAGCTCCCGCCCGTAGACCTTCTCCATGAGCTCGTCGTCCTCGCGGCTCAAGCGCTCCTGCATCTCCTCCTCGAGACGCTCCTTGGCCCACGAGATGACGAACTCCTTGAGCGAGGCGCGCCGCCGCTCCTCGAGCTTGCCGCTCTCCTCCAGATAGGATCTGTGCTTCTCGATGGTCGCTTCGAGCTCCTCGACGCCCTCGCCCGTATCGCCGCGGGTCATGATTATCGGGGGGTACCAGGGCTGGGGATCGAGCTCCTGCCCGATGTCCAGTATGGAGCGAACCTCGTTGGCCGCCCCTTTGGCCTGCGGGTGGTCGGCCTTGTTTATGCAGAATATGTCAGCTATCTCCATGACCCCCGCCTTCAAAGCCTGCACCGCGTCCCCCGTCCCCGGCTGCAAGGCCAGCACCACCGTGTCCGCAGCCGACGCCACCTCGACCTCTCCCTGCCCCACCCCGACCGTCTCGTACAGGACGACATCCATACCCGCGGCCTCCATCGCGAGGGCAGCGAGCCGCGAGGCTCCCGCCAGTCCCCCCAGGTGTCCCCGGCTCCCCATCGAGCGGATAAAGACGCCGGGGTCGAGGAAGTGGTCGGAGAGCCGGATGCGGTCCCCGAGTATGGCGCCTCTGGAGAAAGGGCTCGAAGGGTCGACCGAGACGACCCCCACCCTCCTGTCTTCCTTGCGGTAGAGCTCAATGAGCTTCGCCATGATGCTGCTCTTGCCCACCCCTGGCGGGCCTGTGAAGCCGACGCTAGGAGCATTGCCCGTTCTTGGGTAGATCTCGGAGATGATCTCGTGTGTCTCGGGGTCTCCGCGCTCGATCTTCGAGATCACACGCGCAAGAGCCCGCCGGTCACCGGAGAGCAACCGCTCGACCAGGCCATCTCCGCCGGTCACCCGACTCTCCACTTACGTACTCTGGCTTCCATACAGGAAGCCAGAGTACGATACGCCTCGCGCTCCGACAAGGCAGGGATACCGCGAACCTTCCTCGGTCACATGTTCCGCACACGTGTTGCTCTGCCTTGCATGGCAAATCTGGCGAGACGCCACGATGGAGTTGTACCTTTAAGCCCACTCCGTCTCCAGCTCCGGCGGCTGGCTCAGCGTCTGGAAGACCACGCAGTACTGCTCCGTCTTGCGCCGCAGGTTGTCCAGCTGCTCCTCCGTAGCCTCAGGCGCTACGACGTCGAACCTGGTGCGTATGCGCTCGAAGCCGACGGGCACTTCCCTGGAGACGCCCAGAGTTCCCGCGAGGTCCAGCTC
>JBJMIY010000013.1:0-3000 GCA_045806605.1 Rubrobacteraceae bacterium | reverse complement strand
GGGGGAGCTCTAGGCTCTCCCCGGTCGAGATGGTCGCCGAGGCTCCGCTCCTGAGCGTCTCGTAAACCTCGGTGGCGTACAGGTCGATCCCGCCGTACTCGGCCACAGCCTCCTGCCAGCCGTTCAGGTCGGCTGGCCTGTCTTGCCCTTGAATCCCGGCCAGGATCGCTGCTCCGCCACGGATGTTGGCCGCGCGGTCGTTCTTGAGCTGCTCCTCGGATAACCCGGTGAGCCGCGAGGCCTCACCCAGGGTATCGTCCCAGGGGTTCCGCACGAGCTGCATGATGCCGTAGGCGCCGCGCCCGTCGATGTCGTCTTCCCGGTACGCGGTCATCCTGGGCGGCGGCATCTCCCACATCGTGTTGACATAGCCCATGGCCAGAAGCAAGTCTTGGGGCACGCCGTACTCCGTGGCAGACGATTCGAACTCCGCTATCAGGGAAGAAGCCTCCCGGGCCAGGACGCGGCTGCCCGTAGCGCCTGCGGTTCCAAGCATGACCGCGCCCGCAAGACCCGCACCGCCGAGCTTCAGGAACTTCCGGCGGTCCATTCCCCCAAACGAATGCTCCGTAGACATGATCCCCCTCTTGTGCTATCCGATGGCGCCCGGGCTACCCGCGCTCCTCAAGCTTTGGATCGCCCCGACGCTAATCTCGGATCTTCCCCGCGACCAGGGTCGCGAAGAATAGCGATGTGAAACGAGTTCTCCCCCTCCAGGGAGAAACCAGCGCCATCTTCGCGGGCATTATGGAACAGGATGGTCAAAAACTGAAGGCTTCGAACCGGGAGCTATTGGACCTCCGCCGTGCGGCACTGGTCCGCCCGGCAATCTCTCAACGCCGCGAGCTGGGCCGCCAATCCCGTAGTAGCGGGCTCTGGCGGCGGGTTCTTCAGATCCGAGTTCAAGAGGTTGTGCAGCTCGTAGGGGTCCGCTTCGAGGTCGTAGAGTTCTTTGACTCCGTTCGACCACTCGACGTAGGTGTGGTCGTTCGTCCTGAGGGCCTGGTAGGTGGGGGTTACGTGCTCTACCAGGAAGCCTGTCCGCCACGCCTCAAGTGACGGCTTCTCGGTGCGTAGGAGCGGCACGAAGGACTTGCCGTCGACGAAGCCTGGGGGATCGACGCCGGCCAGTTGTGCGACGGTCGGAGCGAAGTCGTTGTTGAGGACCAGGTGGTTGACCTTCTGCGCCGGCACGCCTGGACCCCGGATGACGAGCGGGATCCTTATTGACTCCTCGTAGGCGAGGCTCTTGTCTATGCGGCGGTGCTCGCCGAAGTAGTAGCCGTTGTCGGAGGCGAAGATGATGTAGGTGTTATCGAGCTGGTTGGTGTGCCGCAGCGTGGTGATGAGGGCCCCGATCATGCCGTCCACCGACTGCAGGGAGGCGAGGCGCTTCCTGTAGAGATTGCCGAGGCTCTTCACCTCGTCGTGGTCCATCGGGAGGTTCCGCACAATTTCGGGCTTGTCGGACATGTCCTCCTCGTTGAAGGACGGTGATCTGGGCAGCGAGCGGTCCGAGAACATCCCTTCGTGGCGCGCGGGGACGTAGGCGGGGGTGTGGGGCGCGTTAGGTGCCAGGTAGGCGAAGAAGGGCTTCCCATTGCCCCTCTGGTCCCTTATGAAGTCGATAGCCTTGTCTTTCAGCAGGTCGGTGTCGTGTACCTTGTCCAGGCTGTAGCGCTTTATGTCCCCGTTCTCATTGAGGCGGTATTCGCCGCCAGGGCTATAGTACTGCCCGAGCCAGCCGTACCACTTGTCCCAGCCGTCCGGCACGTGCGTGGTATCGTCGTAGCCGTTCATGTACTTGCCCGCGTAGAAGGTGTCGTAGCCGGCGTCATCCAGCCAGGTCGCGACGGTCGAGCGCTCGAGGCCAAGACGCTTGAACTTGCCAAAGCCGCCCTCCGGTGGGGAGTTTCCCGCGATCCTGGTGTTGTGGGAGTACTGGCCGCGCAGGAAGGTGGCGCGGCTGGGACAGCACAGGGGGTCCGTGACGAAGGCGTTGTTGAAGGTTGTGCCCTCGTCGATGAGCTTTGACTCTAGCTCGGGCATTGCCGAGACGGACTCGGTGTCCAGGTCGTCCGTGAGGATGAAGACTATGTTGGGCCGCTCTGGCGCCTGGGCGACGCTCTCATCCACCTTGCCCGGCGGCGTGGTGACGCCTGCGGCCAGCAGCGCCGCCAGCCCGAGAGCGCGCAGGATCCCAGACCACCTCACGACGGAAGGCTAGCATCTGTCCCGGCGTGGCGCACCTCTGTAAAAGGCTCTTCGCGCCGAGCGGTAGTCCGCGCCGATCCCCTTTCCTCACCTCGTGGCGTTTGCCCCTTGCAGCTTTTGTGCGAGTATAGGGCCGTGGATCATAAGATCAAGATCACGCTCGAAGCCGCCAGGGCCCAGGGCGATAGGGCCGTTCGGGCCCTGCGCCGGCTTGCCAAGAGGAGCCGGACTCTCAGGCGGATCAAGGGCAGCCTGAAGGGCAGGCGCCAGCAGGCCCACCTTGAGCTCGCCGGGCTGCGAGCGAAGCTCGCCGGCGAAAGCGGACCTCGCGCCGCCGTCAACCCCGAGAAGATGGTCTGGATCTTCGGCTCGGGTCGCAGCGGCAGTACCTGGCTCAGGAGCATGATGGGCGAGATGGGCGGCCATCGGGTCTGGGACGAGCCGATGGTCGGCAGGCTCTTCGGCGAGTTCTACGCCAGGTCCCCGCAGGAAAACAGGCGCTCCGCGGACTTCATCATGGGGGAGCCGATCCGTAAAGGGTGGACGAGGTCCGTGAGAGACTTCGTCCTGGACGGAGCCGCCTACTCCAACCCCCAGATTCGCGCCGACGATTACCTGATCATCAAGGAGCCGAACGGCTCGATAGGCGCTCCGCTAATGATGGAGGCTTTGCCCGAGAGCCGCATGATCCTTCTGGTAAGGGACCCCAGGGACGTGGTTGCCTCCGTCCTGGACGCCGCTACGGAGGGGGGCTGGCTGTACGAGAGCCGGAACCGGGGCAGGAGA
>JBJMIY010000012.1:0-3873 GCA_045806605.1 Rubrobacteraceae bacterium | reverse complement strand
TGCTCCAGCATCTCGAAGTAGCGCGGGGTCACGTTCATCATCTCCCCGCCGAGCTCCGCGGACTTCTCCCAGGACTCTACACTCGCGTCGAACCACCTGCGCCACAGCTCCCGCGGATCGGCTTTCCCCGCGCTCTCTGTGCCGTTGGCTGCCGGGGCGCCCGTCATCTGCCTGCGCACGATCTCCGCTCCCTCAAACCACTGCCTGTACAGGCCAAAGGGGTCCGAATAGCCCTCTCCCTGCAGCATGTCGGCCCACGCCCTGGTACCGGTCTCGAACCACCGTCTCCAGAGCTCCGCCGGGTCCACGCCGGTCCCGAGCCGCCTCTCTTCCGTCAAGCCCATACCTCCTGGTCTCTCACGTCAAACGCGCCTCGCAGCGCCCGGACGGCAACTCGCCCGGATGCTCTCCGCGGCCCCTCTGCGCCTGATTATACTTGAAAAACGGAGGTATATGTTATCCACACATACCGCAAGCGTTGCCGGGCTAACACGCCTGTCGCGACGCCTTGTATGGTCTGGAATCCCTGTTGGTCGATTGGGATGCGAAGGTGGCAGTGGGGCTTGACAGTGGCAGGTGGTATGCGATCTAGAGTTGCGAACCGCTGCCGTGCGGCAGAGCGGCTTCGATGCTCCGTTTGAGCTCCTCCAGACCGCAGGGCCACGGTAGGCGGATGTGTTCGTGCAGGCCGCCGTTGGGGGTCGTGATCAGTTCGATGACCGGCAGATCCACCGTCGCTGGGTGACTCCTGATACCCGCTATGAGGGCTTCGTTGCGCTTGGAGCTCAAGGCCGGCAGGATGAGCGCGACCCGGGCCCCTTCGAACGGTTCGGCGGAATTGGGCAGGTATTCTGGGAAGAATCGCGCGGCGAAATCGGTGGACCGGAGCAGTGACTCCAGAGCGTTGCCGACCACCGGATTCTCGCCGAGGATAGCCACGATAGTCGGTCCCGCGGCCGGTTTCAGCATCTACTGGCGCCTTACCAGGTTCATACACTAAGTATGGGGTGATAAGGGGCATTTGCGTATACGCCGGGTGGCGTATTTTGCGTATGCCACCTGGCATATTCGTCCTGGATGGCAGCTTCTATCAGGATCCGGGAGTCAGCAGACCCATCTCGATAGCGCGAACGGCCGCCTGGGTGCGGTCGGAGACGTTCAGCTTCCTGATTATCCGCTCGACGTGAACCTTGACGGTCCCCTTGCTGATTACCAGTGTCTGGGCAATCTGCTGATTGGTCCGCCCGGTCGCCAGAAGTCCCAGGACCTCGAGTTCGCGCGGTGTAAGCGGTTCGCGCAACGATTCGCGTGGCTCCGGTTGTTTCGGGGCCGGCTCGCTCTTCCTTTCTTCGGCCAGGCGCCGGAGAAGCTGGGCTGCGAGCTCCTGATTCAAGGGTGATTCGCCCTTCAAGGTTCTGCGAACGGCGCTGATCAGGCGTTCGGCAGGGCTGTCCTTTAGGACATAGCCGGCGGCGCCCGCGTCCAGCGCCTCTAAGAGGTAGTCCGTATTCTCATGCATGGTCATTATGAGCACGACGATGTCGGGATGCTCGCGCTTGAGCTCGCGGGTCGCCGCGAGGCCGTCCATCTCCGGCATGCGGACGTCCATCAGCACAAAGTCCGGACGCTGGCGGCGGCAGAGCTCGATAGCCTCCCGGCCGTTCGACGCTTCGCCGACCACCTCCAGGTCAGGCTCGCCGGCCAGCAGGCTCCGGAAGCCTCTCCGGAGAAGATGGTGGTCGTCTACGATAACGAGCCGCGCTGGCGTGGTGAGCTTCTCCAACGAATTCTCATCTTGCATGATCGGCGCCCTCCTCCATATCCGACAGTCCAACCTCAGCAACTACAGACGTGCCGGATCCCGGTTCGCTGTGGATCTCGAACCTTCCGCCCAGCAGGGAGACCCTCTCGCGCATACCGGAGAGGCCCACCCTCTCGCCAGGACCGCCCTGGTTCAAAGTATCTCCCGGCCGGAAACCCCGACCCTCGTCCCGGACCAGGAGGCGGACAGTCTCACCCGAGCGTTCGAGCGTTACGTGCGCGCGGGAGGACCGCGCGTGCTTGCGCACGTTCGTGAGGGCCTCCTGCGCAACGCGGAAAAGCGTCGTCTCCATCTCGGTAGGCAGGCGGCCGTCCCCCAGCGCTTCTTCGTAGTCGACCTCCCACCCCTCCGACCGGAGCGTCTCTACTTGCAGCCGGATTGCGGCGGCCAGCCCGAAGTCGTCGAGCACCGTGGGGCGCATGTCGGAGATGACCTGCCGGGCCTCGCCAACCGCGTGTCGGACAAGCTCCAGGGCTTCCTGGAGCTCTTCCCGAGCAGTCGGGGACTCGGGAGGGTGGTGGCGCGCGAAGACCTGCAAGTGCTGGTAGGCCGCGGCCGCCGTCTGGGCCAGGCCGTCATGGATGTCGTAGGCGACGCGACGCCGCTCTTCTTCCTGGGCGGTTAGCAGTAGCCGCACCAGTTCGTGCAGCCTGCGTCCGCGTGTGGCCAGCTCCTCGTATAGTCGGGCGTTCTCCAGCGCGCTCGCGGCCTGGTTGGCCAGGCTGACGAAGGTCTCGGCGGCTCCGCTCTCCGAGAGGGTCTCGGGGCCGTAGACTTCGAGTACGCCGATCACCCGATCCCGTACCCGCAGCGGCAAGTACAGTCCGACAAGGCGCTTCGCGGGCGGCGCCGATCCTTCTATCTCGACCAGCTTTTTATCCTCGTCCTCGAAGGCGGCGCGCCGCGCGGTCGATGTAGCGGGTGCGTCGTGTATTGCAGCCAGGACGTCCTCCGATCCGAAGCTGCGCCACGGGCGCAAGTGCTCCACGTCGTCGCCAAGATCTATGATTGCCGCCATGGTTCCCGAGGTCCGTCCTATGATCTCGAGGAGTCTGGAGCCGATCTCCTCCCGGTCGAGGCTCGAGCTCAGAACCTGCCCCGTCTCGTAGAGGGCGAGTAACGCGTCAAGGCTATGCCTCAGCGCTTCTTCGGCCATCTTGCGTTCGGTGATGTCGTGGGCGACAACGCACAGCGCTCGAAGGCCGCCGTAGGAGATCGCGCCGGCATTGACCTCTACATCGATCAGAGAGCCGTCCTTGCGCCGGTACTTTCTCTCGCCGATGAAGCGGCGCCCATACTCGAGGATATGCTCGATGTTGCGGTTGATGGTCTCGCGGTCGTGGGCGACGATGTCGTAGAGCGTCATCCGTTTGAGCTCCTCGGGCGAGTAGCCCAGCGAGCGGTGCAGTGTGGCGTTGGCCTGGATGACACGCCCGGTCTCGGCATCCACCAGGAAGATGTTCTCGGCGGCCTGCTCGACCACGCTGCGGTAGAGCTCCTCGCTCTCAAGCAGCCTCTGCTCGGCCTCCTTGCGCTCGGTAATATCTCGCATGACTTTCGAGTAACCGCGCAACTTTCCGTCCCTGTCCTTCAGGGCTGTGATTAGAACGCTAGCCCAGAACGTTGAGCCGTCCTTGCGCACCCGCAGGCCATCTTCCTGGTAGCTTCCCTCGGAAGCCGCCACGCGCAACTCCTCCTCGGGGTAGCCGCGTTCCAGGTCATTCTCGGTGTAAAAGCCCGAGAAGGGCTCGCCGATCATCTCCTCTTCCCGGTAGCCAGTGATGCGCTCAGCCCCCGCGTTCCAGCTGATAACACGACCCTCCGGGTCGAGCATGAAGATGGCATAGTCTTCTACCCCTTCGACCAGCAGGCGGAAGCGTTCTTCGCTCCAGCGCAGGCTCTCTTGATGAGTCTGAGCCTCCACGGCGCTCTGCTCCGCCCGACGCCTCGCGACGCGGAGCGCCTCGGTTAGCGAGCTGATCACCACGCCTTGTATCCCAAACAGCACCAGCGGCAAGAATGCCTCATCCAGCCTCGTGAATGAACCATGC
>JBJMIY010000011.1:0-4277 GCA_045806605.1 Rubrobacteraceae bacterium | reverse complement strand
CCTTTAGTAAAGGCCCGAGCGTGCTGACAAGTCCCCGAAGGGGACGTGCTGACAAGGCGTCTGGCTTCGCCAGACGCCGTGCTGAAAGCGAAGGCGAAGCCGGAGCGTGCTGACACGCTACAATAACTCCATGCCTTCGAGGGTGCTCAAGGAGATCTTCGGCTTCGACTCTTTCCGTCCTGGCCAGGAGGAGGCGATCAGGGCCGTTCTCGAAGGCCGGGATACCCTGGCGGTGATGCCGACCGGCGGTGGCAAGAGCCTGTGCTACCAGGTCCCTGCCCTCATGCAGGAGAGTCTGACGGTCATCGTCTCACCCCTGATCTCGCTGATGAAGGACCAGGTGGACTCCCTGATCCAGAGCTCGGTCGCAGCCGCGGCCACGCTCCACTCCGGGCTCTCGCCAGAGGAGCGCTGGGAGGTCGAGCGGAGGGTACGAACGGGTGAGATCCGGATGCTCTACGTCGCCCCGGAGCGCCTGCGCTCGCTCGAGTTCGTCCTCTCGCTGCGGCGCGCGGGCGTCGGCCTCTTCGTCGTGGATGAGGCCCACTGCATCTCCGAATGGGGCCACGACTTCCGCCCCGACTACCTCTTCCTGCCCCGCGCCGTGAGAGACCTGGGTAGCCCGCCCGTTCTCGCCCTCACCGCCACCGCTACCCCGCGTGTCCGCGAGGACATACTCCGCTCGCTCAAGATGCGCTCGCCCGAAGTCGTCGTTACGAGCTTCAACCGCCCGAACCTCACCTACAGGGTCCTCTCCGCGAAGGAGAAGAAGCACAAGCTGCCCCTGATCCTGGACGTAATACGCAACGCCGCGCCTCCCGGCATCGTGTACGCGACGACCCGCAAGGAGTGCGAGGAGCTGGCCGCCCACCTGCGCCGCTCCGGTGTGGACGCCGCCGCCTACCACGCGGGTATGGGGCCTGCGGAACGCTCGGACGTTCAGGAGCGCTTCATGACGGACGAGCTCTCCGTGGTCGTCGCCACGATAGCCTTCGGGATGGGGGTGGACAAGCCGAACGTCCGGTTCGTGGTCCACTCGAGCGTCCCGGGGAGCCTGCCCGCGTACATGCAGGAGTCCGGCCGCGCCGGGCGCGACGGAGAGAGCTCGGAGTGCGTCATCCTCTACCGCAGCGCCGACCTCGGGCGGCGCAAGCGGCTGGTGACGCTAGGTACCTCGGGGGAAGAGGAAGTCGGTTCGCTCTTCCACGCGCTCGCAGGGCTCGAGCGTGACGGGAGGGTCAACGTCCAGCCCAGCGCCCTTCCCGCGCTCGGGGGGGTGGACCCGGACTCGGCCTGGATCGTCCTTGGCAGCCTGGAGGAGTCGGGGCTGATCCACCGCGGCTACGACCTCTGGGCCGAGGTTGAGGTGCGCCGTCTGGAAGAGGAGCTGGAGGGGCTGCGCGAGGAAGTGGCAGCCGTGCACGCGGCGCTGCCCGGCGGAGGCACCATTAGCCTTCCCGAGCTCTCCCTCCGCGCGGGCGTTCGCCCCGCCGTAGCGCAGGGCGCCCTGTATCGGATGATGGTAGACGGAGTGGCGGAGATCATCCCTCGCGGGTCCGTCGTGGACGTGAGGCTCAAGGCTTCGGTGCTCGACGCGCGCAGCCGCCGCATCATCACGGGCAGGCTCAAGAGCCGCGCGAAAGCGGCCTACGCCCAGATCCGGAATGTAGAGGCCTACACGAACCTGAGCAGCTGCCGCCGCGAGCACCTCCTAAGGCACTTCGGTGACACGGAGCCGGTGGCGCCCTGTGGCGCCTGCGACGTGTGCCTCGGCGAAGCCGAGATACCCGGTAGCGAGCCGCCGCGCGCTGCACCCGAGACGCTCTTGAGTGGGACCGCCGTACGGAAGGACGGATCGATTTCCCCGGAGCTCTTCGAGCGGCTCAAGCGCTGGAGGGGGGAGCAGGCGCGGCGGCAACAGGTTCCCGCATACGTGGTGCTCCACAACTCGCACCTGGAGGAGATAGCCGCCCGCAAGCCGCAGACCATCCACGAGCTCGGCTCCATAAAGGGTATCGGCCTCAGACGCGCCGCCCGCTACGGCGAGGAGCTGCTCGCGCTCGTCCGCGGCGAGGAGGCGGCCGCGCCTGATCAGGACGGTGACACGGCCGGCTACCGCCCACATCTGGAAGCCGCCGACCGCCTCATCCGTTCCGGACAGGGCGCCGAGGCCGTCTCCGATCTGGCTCGCGCTCTGGAGCTCGGAGGCGACGCAGCGAAGGAGGCCGTGAACGAACTCCTGAAGCCGACAAGCTGAAATGCTGACAAGCGGAGGCGTTAGCCGGAGCGTGCTGACAAGCGGAAGCCGAACGCTGCAGCGTGCTGAGATGCCAAAAGAAAGGAGATGGGGATGAGGCTTGACGGGAAGAAGATCGTGGTGCTGGTGGCCGAGGGGTTCGAAGACCTGGAGTACTGGGTCACGGTGATGCGGCTGCGGGAGGAGGGGGCGGAGGTCATCTCGGTCGGGACGAGCCTGGACCCGGTCTACGGCAAGAACGCCTTGCAGGCCCAACCGGGCGCGACGGCGGAGGACGTGGACGCCTCCGAGCTCGACGGTTTAGTCATACCCGGCGGCTGGGCACCGGACAAGCTCCGGCGCTACCCGGAGATCACCGGCCTCGTCAGGGCGGTGTACGAGGCCGGCAAGACCGTCGGCATCATCTGCCACGGCGGGCTCGTCGCGATCTCAGCCGGGATAGTGGACGGTGTCAGGGCGACGGGCTCCCTGGGCATAAAGGACGACCTGGAGAACGCCGGAGCGACCTGGGTGGACAAGCCGGCCTTCCGCGAAGGGAACCTGGTCTGGGGCCGCGTCGTCCCCGACATCCCGCCGTTCTGCCGCGAGCTCGTAGCGGCGCTCGCGGAGCAGTAGGAGAAGGGTGACTCTGCGTCTGGAGCCCTAGGCCAGTGGCGCGATGTAGTGGAGCACTGCCCAGAAATGGCAGGCGCTTCCCGCCAGAACGAAGATGTGCCACACCTCATGGAACCCGAAGACTCCAGGAACCGGGTCGGGGCGCTTGAGCCCGTAGGCTAGCGCGCCCGCGCTGTAGACCAGGCCGCCGGACAGGACCCAGGCGATGCCGCCTGGCGGCACCGCTCGAACGAGCTCTGAGGCCGCGATCACGGCGATCCACCCCATGCCGAGGTAGAGGGCTACCGAGAGCCAGCGCGGGGCGTCCATCCAGCGGAGCTTGAGCATGACGCCGCACAGCGCGAGGCTCCAGATAAGGGCGAGCAAACCCCACCTCCATCCGCCATCCAGCGCGAGCACGCAGAAGGGGGTGTACGTGCCCGCTATGAGAACGAAGATGGTCATGTGGTCCAGTCTCCGCAGCCTCGCTACTCCAGCGGGAGAGAGCGGGAGAAGATGGTAGAGGGCGCTCGCGGCGTAGAGGGCGACCAGGCTCAGACCGAAGATGCCGAAGGCGAGGAGCTGATCCAGCCTCCCCGTGCTCGCCGCCGTCGCCAGCAGCACGCCCAGCCCCACGACCGCGAGCACTCCTCCCGCCGCGTGGGTGAGCCCGTTGACAGGTTCCCGCAACGTCTTTTTCGACCTGCGACCTTTATGCGTCACGTGTTCTGCGCCCGTACGATTGCCTACCTTCGCGGGTAAGGGTACCCTAACCAGCGAGAACCGGGAAGTGGAGCAGCCCGGCAGATTGTCGAGCTCATAGCCCGGAAGCCGTCGGTCAACCTTACGACGGTTCGGGGACGCCTGCCGGGCTTGACTCATCGTCGTCTGTCATCCTCGTTAAAGCAGTCAGGGCAGCGAGTAAGCATTCGAAGTAACGTGAGCACCGGCCCTCCTCCGTATACTTTGCAGGGAGTTCTGAGATTACCGAAGCTCGCCTGCGCTCCGCAGCTTCTGCTTCAGCCGTCGTAATCAGGTAAAGACCCGCCCGCATCCCCGAGCACGTACTTATCGAACATCCGTCTCACCACGTCTGGGTAACCAGCCGAGATATCCTGCTGCATCTCGGGGTCCCTCCGCAGGTCATAAAGCCTTGCGTTCTCACGGTCCTGGCGGGAGATCATGGCGTATTCTCTGTCCCTGGCCCAGACGAAGTTGTGATAACCGGCCGTGAAGTGTGACCGCTCCCCGGGCTCCTCGCCATCGAAGAGCACGGAGAGATCCTGGCCGTCCATGGGTTGCTCGGGTTCTATGCCGAGGAAGCCCAGGATGGTTGGAGCCACGTCGTGGGTCGAAGCGTAGTAGTCGCTGGTCTCTCCACCTCTCGTGCCTTCGGGGTGCCGGACCATGAAGGGCACGTCTGTGA
>JBJMIY010000010.1:0-7384 GCA_045806605.1 Rubrobacteraceae bacterium | reverse complement strand
GCGAACGCGCCATCCAAGAGCGCGAGCGCTGTCCCGAAGAGCACGGGCACCGCTGACGCCTTCAAAGAGAAGGGTCGCGCCAGCCGGAACCACTCGCTGAAGATGGAACCTCCGGGGTTCGTCGCGTTCACCGGCTCCTCGGCGAGTGATGGTTTATGGGCTCGAACGCCCCAACGAGATGTCCCCACCCCTCGTCTCGACCTCCGATCTCGGACATGGCTCCTTTCTAGCCGTACGACCCGGGTAATTCTGTAAGCGCTCGCGGGCTTTTTCAACAGAGGTCACAGGCTACAGCAATTTACCTGAAACCTGAGACTGACTAGCTGTCGAGCCGACAAACTGATATAACCGGCAGTCGTGGAAGCGGGCGGCACTATGGGGATGGCTGGTACTTACCTCCGGCTGGTCCGGCCCAAGCAGTGGACCAAGAACGGGTTCGTGCTGGCCGGGGTGGTATTCGCGCACGAGGCCCTTATGGTCTCCTCGGTGGTGAAGGCGTTGCTCGCCTTCGTCGCCTTCTGCGCTCTCTCTGGCGCTGTATATGCCGCCAACGACGTGCTCGACGTCGAGGAGGACCGCAAGCACCCGCTCAAGAGGCGCCGGCCAGTGGCGAGCGGCGAGATCTCCCCGCGCTCCGCCCTCGTGTTCGCCGCCGTGCTGGCGGCCGCGGGACTGGGGTTGGGGTTCGCTGTTGACCTCGGCGTGGGGCTCGCGGGGATTGCCTATCTTGCCCTACAGGCCCTCTACACGACGACGCTCAAGCACACGGCGATCCTGGACGTCATGTGCATCTCGGCCGGGTTCGTCATCAGGGCGCTCGCCGGGGTGGCGGCGGTGAGCCGCCCTATCTCACCCTGGCTCATCGTGTGCACCGCGCTCTTGACGCTGTTCCTCGGCTTCTCCAAGCGGCGCCACGAGCTGGCCTCGTTGGGCGAAGGGGCGACGATCCACCGGCGGAACCTGGCGGATTACTCCGTGCCGCTCCTAGACGAGATGATGAACATCATGATCTCGGCCACCATCATCGCCTATGTCCTCTACACCTTCTTCGAGTACGACAACTACTACATGATGGCGAGCATACCGTTTGTGGTCTACGGGGTGTTCCGGTACATGCTACTGGTCCACCGCGACGGCGGCGGCAACCCGGACACCCTGCTCCTGGCGGACCGTCCGCTGCAGATCGCGCTCCTCCTCTGGCTGGTCGTGGCCGGAGTGGTCATCTACGTCATTCCCCTGTGGAACGGCTGAAGCGCAACCTCATCCTGGCGCTCGCCCTCGGCGTCGCCGTGTACCTCGTCCTCGCCATCGTAAGCGGCTTCGGGAGCCTCACCGCCGCCCTGGAAGACTTCGACTTCGCGCTCGTACCGGCGATCCTCGGCCTCGTGCTCCTCTCTTACGCGGGGCGATTCCTGCGCTGGCTTTACTACCTGAAGTTACTGAAGGTCTCCGTCCCGCTACCCACGAACGCCGCGATCTTCGCCGCGGGGCTCTCGATGACTATCTCACCCGGCAAGCTCGGCGAGGTGCTCAAAAGCGTCTTCATCCGCCAGGCCTCGGGGGCGCCGGTCGCTCGGACCGCCCCGGCGGTCTTCGCCGAGCGGGCTACCGACGGCACCGGCATGGTCGCCTGGGGCTTCCTCGGCGCCTTCGCCCTTGGTCTCGCCCCCGGCGCGCTGGTGCTTTTCCTGGCCGTGGCGGCACTCGGCATCGCCGTGCTCCGCTCCAAGCGCCTCTCGCTCCTTGCCGAGCGCGCGCTCCTCAAGCTGCCGCTGCTCAACCGGCTCGCCCCGCACCTTAATGACTTCCACGCCTCCTCGAACGAGCTGCTCAGCTCACGGCCTCTCGTCGTCGGCACAGTGATCTCTTTTCTCTCGTGGGGTCTGGAATGTCTCGCGGTATACCTGTGCTCCGTGGGGCTGAGCACAGGGATGCCCTTCCTCCTCGTCGTCTTCGTCTTCGCGACGAGCTCGCTCGTCGGGGTCCTGAGCATGGTTCCCGGCGGTATCGGAGCGGTCGAGGCCGGACTGTACGGGCAGTTCGTCACGGTGGCCGGGCTCCCTGCCGGACAGGCCGCCGCGCTGACCGTCATAATACGTCTCGCCACCCTCTGGTTCGCTACCCTCATAGGCATCGTCGGGCTCTTCGCCGTTCGGATGATCCTGGGCGACGCCACTATCAAGCCCGAACCCTGATCCAAACCCACGCAGTCACGAGGTGGTGGCCAGCAAGAGAAGATTTTAGTTGACAGAGCAAACATCGAGATTATACTTGCTCTGTCAACTAAATTAGAGGTGGCTACGAGGTGATAGAGGGACGACGTTCGGAGGAAACGGTCGAGCGGCTTGGGGAGAAGGCGGGTAGTGGTGGCTCGTTGATGCCACTTCTAGGTCTGGCTTTCTGGAGGATGAAGCAGGCCTTCGAGCGCGAGGTAGGCCTGAGCGCGGCGACGTGGTTCCTACTGACCATGCTGATCGACGAGGACGGCATAAGCCAGGGGGAGGTCAGCCACAGGTTCGAGGTCGACCCCTCGCGCATCACGCGTCTGGCGCAAAGGTTAGAGAAGGAAGGCTTGCTCCGCAGGAAGCGGGATCCGGAGGACAACCGGGTAGTGAGGATGCACGCCACCGAGGAGGGCCGGCGCCTGGTCGAGAGCCGCCAGGAGCGGCGCGAGGGGTTCGAGGAGGGTATTCGGCGAGAATTGGCACAAGAGGAGCTAGCGGAGTTCCGGCGGGTGCTCGGCGTCGTCGCGCGGCTCATGAAGGACTGAGGGAACGATGGTAAACGACGGCTCCCGCAAGAACGTGATCTTCGTCGGGCTTATGCTTGGCATGTTGGTCGCTGCGGTCAGCCAGACCATCGTCTCTCCTGCGATGCCGGTCATCGTCTCGGAGCTAGGCGGCATCGAGCACTATAGTTGGATCGCCACCTCGGCGCTGCTGGTCTCCGCCGTTACCGTCCCTGTGATCGGCAAGCTCTCAGACGTCTACGGCAGGCGCGGCTTCTACATTGCGGGGTTGGTGGTCTTCATGCTGGGTTCCATCCTGGCCGGGGCGGCACAGGGCTTCTGGTGGCTGGTCGCCGCCCGCGCTGTTCAAGGCTTCGGGATGGGCACCATCATGCCGCTCTCCCAGACCATTATCGGGGACATCATCAGCGCCCGCGAGCGCGGCAGGTACATGGGCTACATCGGCGCCGTCTTCGGCGTCGCCTCGATCGCGGGGCCGTTGGCTGGCGGATGGATCACGGACAACTTCTCCTGGCGCTGGCTGTTCTACGTCAACTTGCCATTCGGCGTCGCTGCACTCGCGTTCATCCTCGCCTATCTCCATATCCCGCACGTACCGAGGCGGCACAAGCTGGATTACGCTGGATTCGTCGCTTTGCCAATAGCGCTCGTCGCGGTGCTGCTCGCAACCACCTGGGGAGGAACAACCTACCCTTGGGCTTCCTGGCGAATAGTCTCGCTGTACGCCGCGGGCGTGGTGGTTCTTATCGGGTTCCTCGTCAACGAGTACTACGCGGCAGAGCCGGTGTTGCCCCTGCGGCTTTGGAAGAACTCCGTATTTACCCTCTCAAACGTCTCCAACATGACTATTGCCATGACGATGTTCGGGGCGATCTTCTTCATCCCCGTCTACGCGCAGGGGGTCATCGGAGTGAACGTCACCAACTCGGGGGCTGTGCTCATACCCCTGACAGCGTCCATGATCGTGGTCAGCATCGTGGTAGGCAGGCTCATCACCCGCACGGGGCGATACAAGGGGTTCATGCTCGCTGGGCTGCTCGTAATGGCGGGTGGCTACTTCCTGCTCACGCGCCTCGAGTACGGCTCCACGCAGACCGACCTCACTCTGGATATGATCGTCGTGGGCTTGGGGCTCGGGGCTGTACTACAGACCTACACGCTCGTGGTGCAGAACGCCACCTCGCGTGGGGACCTCGGCGTTGCCACCTCTGCCACGCAGCTCTCGCGCTCCATGGGGGCTACCGTTGGCACGGCGGTTTTCGGAACCATCATGACCAACGGCATGAGGACCGAGATCCCCAAGCACCTACCAGCGCACGCACTCCGGGGCCCGCAGGCAGCCGAGCTCTCCGACGGAAGCGGTGTCGGGGCGGTACTCGACCCCAACACCCTCGGACAGCTCCCGGATGCCGTCGCGACCGGCATCCGGGAGGGGTTGGCGGCGGCCATGCACCCTGTGTTCGTCGCCGGGCTGCCGATCATAGCGATCGCCCTCGTCGCCACCCTGTTCATAAAGGAACTGCCGCTTCGCACCATCGCCTTCGCCGAAATGGAAAGGGAGGCGCCCGCACGGGCCAGCGCAACTGCCAACGGTACGGAAGCACTGTTGCGCGCCGGCCTTACAATAGCTTACCTCTCAAGGCTCGTGGAGAGCCGCCGTTGGAGTTCTCCCGAGCTCCTGCGGACCGCGTCGGAGCTCGTAGAACGCAACGGCGAAGTCTCGGTGCGCGAGCGAGCGCTCAGGGCCAACGAAGAGGTCCTCAAACCGTTGTCCAGAGACCTGCTTACAAGCTACCTACGCCAAAGCTGGAGATTCTATCCCGAGTGGGAAAGGACTAGTGAGGTATGGCAGTGAGCGGCGGACGTTCAGGCCAAGAGAACCAGGCAAGAAAAAGGAGAGTGCCATGACCGAGCTACCCCACGTCGACTCCTTCGACCCCGAAGATACTGGGAAGGTTGTCTCCCAGCCGAGGGGCGATGCCGCAGGGAAGGAGGACCAGCAGGAAGAACGGGTGGAGTTGGACCTGAGCGATCCGCAGTTCATGGCGAGCGCCTACGACACATATGCCGACATGCGGGCGAAGGGCCCCGTATCCCGCGTTCGCTTCGCTGGCGGCGAGGAAGAGTCGGAAGATAACGGGGAGCAGCGGAACGGCTTCTTCGCGCGCGAGACATTCTTCGTCACCCATTACGACGAGGTCGTCGCTACCCTGCTCGACCGCCGCTTCGCGGTAGATCCCCGCTCGACCATGACTCCAGAGCAGGTAGAGCAGCAGGAGGCGCAGATACCAGAAGAGTTTCGCCTGTTCTCCCGGAGCATCATCTCTATAGACCCGCCGGATCACACGCGACTGCGCAAGCTCGTGCAGCCGAGCTTCACCGGACGGGGCATGGAAGCGTTGCGGGGTAGCATCCAGCAGATCGCGGACGACCTATTGGATGAAGCCGAGCGCGATGCCGCCAGGCGTGGCGAGGCAGCGCCCGAAAGACAAATGGACCTGATCAAGGCGTTCGCCTACCCGTTCCCTGTAACGGTCATCAGCGACATGCTCGGCATCCCGCGGGAGGACCGCGAGACGATCCGGGGGTGGACCGAGAACCTCCTCCGCGTCGACCGCCTCCGGGGCCAGGAGGTGGACGAGGAGACCCGGGCAGGTCTACGGGAGTTCACGGACTACCTCAAGGACCTGTTCGATCGCAAGCGCCGGACCCCCACGGACGACATGATCAGCCGCCTCGTACACGTCGAGGAGGACGGCGACATCCTCGACGAGGAGGAGATGCTGGCGACGGTCTTCCTCATGTTCCTCGCCGGGCACGTGACCACGGTGAACCTGATCGGCAACGGCGTCGTCGCCCTGCTTACCCACCCGGACGAGCTTGCGAAGTTCAAGGCGAATCCCGAGTTGGCCAAGGGAGTGGTGGAGGAGACGCTGCGTTACTGGGGGCCGGTCGACTTCATCGGTCGGCGCATCGCCAGAGAGGACGTCGAGGTGGGCGGGACGGTTATCCCGACAGGCGAGCAGGCGACGGTCAGCCTCGCCTCGGCCAACAGGGATCCCGAGCGGTTCGCCAACCCGGATGCTTTCGACATCTCACGCGCCGACGCCAACCGGCACGTCGCCTTCGGCAAGGGCATCCACGTCTGCCTCGGGGCGCCGCTCGCGCGCGTCGAAGGGCAGGTCGCCTTCGACACGCTGTTCCGAAGGTATCCGGATCTGCGGCTGGCGGTTCCCGCCGAGGAGGTGCAGTGGGGCGCCAGCTTCCTGCGCGGGTTCGCGCGCCTGCCGGTTCTGTTCTGAGCGTGCTAATGAGGTCACACCACCGATAGTGCTGCTCATCTGAGCTGGCGTGGCGCCAGCCTGAGTGGAGTGGAAAACGAGCCCCTACCGCTCGGAGCGGAGGGAGAAACGCCTCCTCTGACGAGACCCTTCTTTGGTGGCTGAAAGGCGCCGCCCCGCCTTGTAAGCTACTCTAGCACCTTGACTTTGTGGTAGGACACCACGAAGATCACGATCAGACTCGAAGGGAGAGCTAGTGACTCATACGGAGAACAAGAACTTGCTACTCGGCAACGAAGTGTGCTTTGTCGGTGTAAAATCGTAACAATATGCGATTAATAATATCTGAAAAAGCAAATGCGGCGAAGAAGATAGCCCAGTTTCTCGCTGAGGGACCGGTCAAGGAAGGCAAGCACCGCAGCGTGCCTTACCACACCTTCACCTGGAAGGGCGAGGAGTCGGTCTCGGTGGGGCTCAAGGGCCACGTGCTCAACCCCGAGTTCCCCGAGGAGTACTCCAACTGGCAGAAGGTCGAGCCTTCGGAGCTAATAGACGCCGAGATCCTCAAGTCCGTCTCCGAGAAGGGCGTGGCGAACGCGGTCAAGTCGCTGGCCAAGAAGGCTGATCGGGTCGTCATCGCCACGGACTTCGACCGGGAGGGCGAGCTGATCGGGGTCGAGGCTTTGAGCCTGGCCTTCGAGGCCAACCCAAGGCTCATCGACTACGTCGAGCGCTCACGCTACTCCGCCCTGACCAAGGGCGAGGTCACCCGTGCCTTCGACAACCTCGTAGACGTCTCGAGGGAGCTCGCGGACGCCGGGGAAGCGCGGCAGGACATAGACCTGATCTGGGGCGCCACCCTGACCCGTTGGGTTTCTCGGGCCACCAAGCGCTACGGGAGCGCCTTTCTCTCCGTGGGCCGCGTCCAGAGCCCGACCCTCGTGCTCATCGCCGAGCGCGAGCGCGAACGCCGCGCCTTCGTCTCCGAACCCTACTGGGAGATAGAGGCCGACCTCGAGAACGGCGAGGTGTTTGCGGCCCGGCACGCCGAGGCGAGGTTCGCGGAGGAGGCCGCCGCGCGGGCGGCGTACGGCAACCTGACGGAGGTGGCGAGGGTTACGGAGGTCGAGCAGAAGTCGGCCACCCGCCCGCCCCCGGTGCCGTTCAACACCACCGGCTTCCTCTCGGCGGCGGCGAACCTCGGGATCAGCCCCTCGCGGGCGGCGCGGCTCGCCGAGGACCTATACACCGACGGCTACATCTCCTACCCCCGCACCGACAACACCGTCTACCCCAGTAGCCTGGATATGCGCGAGGTCCTCGGCCAACTCAAGCGGGTTGAGGAGGTGGGTCC
>JBJMIY010000009.1:0-5751 GCA_045806605.1 Rubrobacteraceae bacterium | reverse complement strand
AACGCCTCTGGAAGACGGGTGGAGTACGGCACGAAGGTGTTAAACTGGCGGCATGGAGCCGCCGGGGAAGGATGAGAGCAGGCCTACGATAGCACCGATCAGGCGCGTCAAGCTCTACGAGGAGGTGGCGGCCAGGATCCGGGATCTCATAGCCAGCGGCGAGCTGCGAGCGGGTGAGGCACTCCCCTCGGAGCGGAAGCTCGCCGAGCAGTTCAAGGTGGGCCGCGCCGTGATACGGGAGGCCATACGCCAGCTCGAGGTATCCGGTCTGGTGGAGAGCCGCCACGGCGGGGGCAACTACGTCAGGGAGGTCACGGTCGAGCACCTCGTGGCCCCGATCGCCAGCGTGCTCAACGGCATGGCTCCCCTTCGCGAGGAGCTCATGGACGCGAGGCTCTTCTTCGAGCCGCAGATAGCACGGGCGGCTGCCGCCCGGGCAACGCCGGGGGACCTGCGACGACTCGAAGACGTCATACGCCGACAGCAAGAGCGGGTGGCGAGCGGCCACTCTGGCGCGGAGGAGGATGTCGAGTTCCACGACCTCCTGGCCAGTGCCACGCACAATACTGTGGTGGAGCGCGTCATGGAGGTCATCGACAGGCTGCTTGAGGACTCGCAAGCGCGGTTGTTCCGGTCCGTCGAGCGGTCGGAGATCTCCCTCGAGGGCAACCGTCGCATCCTCGAGGCCGTTCTGCGCCACGACGAGGAGGCGGCGCAGAGGGCGATGGCCGAGCACCTCGAGGACATCTCCCGCAACCTGTAGTCGAGATGAATCTCAGAGAGGCGCTGCAGGAGATCCGGACCGAGTACCGCGACGACGCGGTCGTAATCACCAGCGATCGGGACAAGGCTCTCGGCGCCTTCGCCGCGGAGACCGACGGCGAGCTGGAGGTGTGGCTCGAGTGGGGCGAGGTCAGCGCCGGGGACGTGAGTGTGCCGGCCACGCACATCTTCTTCCTGGATGAGGACGGCTTCACCAGGCATGATGGCTCCGTGCTGTCCGTCGTCTCGGCGCGAGACTACGAGCTTCTCGGTCCATGATCACGGCACATGCCGACGTCGTCGGGAGCCTCCTCAGGCCGCCGGAGCTGCTCGAAGCCAGGCGCCGCTTCGCGGAAGGCAAGATCTCCGTCCCCGAGTTCAAACGCGCCGAAGACAGGGCCGTGGACCGGGCGATCTCGCTCCAGGAGCGCGCCGGCCTCCCTGTAGTCACCGACGGAGAGATGCGCCGCGAGTCCTTCCAGAGCCAGATGGTGGAGGCGGTCGAGGGTTTCGGGGAGCACACCATAGACGCCTGGCTCTGGGGGGACTGGCACGGCGACGAGACGGTGGGCGACAAGAAGATCGAACGCCCCCGGACGCTCGGCGTGGTCGGCAAGCTGCGCCGCAAGCGCTTCCTCTCGGCCGAGGAGTTCGTCTACGCCCGAGCCCGCACGGAGCGCACGATCAAGGTGACGCTCCCGAGCCCCAGCCTCTACGCCAACCTCTGGTCGCCGGAGCTCTCCGGGGAGGTCTACCCCACCCTCGACGATTTCCTCGATGACGTGGCGGAGATCCTGCGCGATGAGGTCGAGGAGCTGGTGCGGCTTGGTGCGACCTACATCCAGCTCGACGCGCCGCACTACCCGCTGCTCCTTGACCCCTCGACCCGCGAGTTCTACGAGGGAAGAGGCTGGGACTTCGACCGCTGGATGAGCCGAGGCGTAGAGCTCGACAACCATGTTATAGGGGAGCATCCCGGCGTCACGTTCGCCTTCCACCTGTGCCGCGGCAACCAGGGGAGCCGCTGGCTCGTCTCGGGCTCCTACGAGCCGCTGGCGCGCAGGATCTTCCCGCGTCTGCGCGCCGGGAGGCTGATGCTCGAATACGATGACGAGCGCTCCGGCGACTTCGAGCCCCTTGCTCACGTGCCGGAGGACAAGGTCGCCGTCCTCGGCCTCGTCACGACGAAGACCGGCCGGCGCGAGGCACCGGAGGAACTGGAGACCCGCATCAGGGAAGCATCCAGATTCGTGCCGCTGGAGCGGCTGGCGCTGAGCCCGCAGTGCGGGTTCGCCACATCGATCATCGGCAACGCTTTGAGCGTCGAGGACGAGGAGCGCAAGCTCCGCACTATCGCCGAGACCGCGGAGCGCGTCTGGGGTTAGCGGCGGCGGGAGACCTATACCGGGATCGGGCAGGATGGTAAGCTGCCGGGGCCGATTACTTTAGAGGAGGAAGCGGATGTTGCGGGTAAGGGACTCCATGACGAGGGAGGTCGTCACGCTGGGGCCGGAGGCAAGCGCCGCCGAGGCGTGGAGTGTCTGTCAGGATCTGGGGATAAGACACCTGCCCATCGTCGAAGCGGGGCGCCTGGTGGGGCTGGTCTCCGATAGGGACCTGAGGGACGTGAGCCCGCCGCGGGGCTCCGGCGGCGAGAGGGACACGCTCGGGTGGGTGCGCCTGAGGGACATAATGAGCACGGATCTGGTCACCATCGAGCCGCTCGACACCATAGAGCACGCGGCGCGCGAGATCTACGACCGCAAGATAGGCTGCCTCCCCGTGGTGGCTGAAGGCGAGCTGGTGGGGATCATTACCTCCTCTGACATGATGCGCACCCTGATAGAGCTCATCGGCGCGCACGGGATCGGGAGCTGGGTCGAGGTCGAGGTGCCGAACCAGCCGGGCATGCTCGCCAACGTGACCGACGTGATCCGGGCCCGCCAGATCAACATAGCAGGCGTCTTCCTGGCGCCGGCGCCGCGAGCGAGCAACCGCCTGATCGTGCTCCGCCTAGAGACCACTAACCCCGCCGGGACTGTCCAGAGCCTCGAAGAGGCCGGCTACAAGGTGACGGCCGTAAAGTCGTCAGTCCCTGTGGAGCCAACCCTCGAGGAGGCATAGGAAGACACCAGGTAAAACCCACAAGCTGAAACCTGAAGCCTGTATCCTTAGAGTTTGCGTCTTCCTTCTTCGTCGAGGTAGTCGCTCCAGGAGCGCTTCGGGTCGTAGCCGAGCATCCGCCGCGCCTTCTCTATGGAGATGTAGCTCGCGTCCTCGCGCGGGAGGGGTTTCCTGATCTCGATCTCATCGCCGTAGTACCGGCGGACGACCTCTTCGAGCGGGCGGTTCCCGACGTTGTCGGGAGAGGCTATATAGAAGACCTCGTGACCCGAGAGGTCGCTCTGAGTGGCGAGCACGATGGCGTCGGCCAGGTCGTAGACGTCTATGTAGCTCAGGAAGTTGGGGGATAGGTCCGGCGCTAGCTCCCTCACCAACGGTCCCAGGTTGCGCTCGTAGTTGCCCTCGTGCTGCACCCAGCAGGGCCTTATGGAGATGGGCTGGATGTCAGAGCGCCTCTCGGCCCCGTCCATGAGCAGCTCCGAGAAGTGCTTGGCTGTGGCGTATGGGTCCTGGGGCCTTATGGGATGCTCTTCGTCGACCTGGATGTAGTCGGGCAAGAAGGGTCGCTCGGCGAAGAAGAAGCCGGGCACCGTCTCGCTCGAGATGTTGACGAACCGCTGGACGCCGAACCTGATCGCGGCCTCCAGCACGTTGAAGACGGACATCAGGTTGTTATGGAAGACGACGTGCGGCGGGTTCTGGGTCGGCTCCGGGATGGCCGCGGCGTGCACGACCGCCTCCGCGCCCCGGACGACCGCGAAGGCGTCGCCTGCATCGCTCAGATCGGCCTGAACGTAGGCGGGCTCGCCGGGCTCGGGACGCTCGAAGACCGGTGGCGCCAGGTCGGTCGCGCGCACGTCGTGGCCGGCCTCCATGAGCGCCGCCACCGTCGCCCTTCCCACCTTGCCCCGCGCTCCCGTCACCAGAACCTTCATGGAGCCCTCCTTCTGGATGCGAACCGGCACAGATGGTACAGCATAGCCTTCGGCGGCCAGAGTTTCGTGTTGGATAGTCGAGGGTAAAAGGGGCCAGCATGAGAGTAGTAGTCGTAGGGGCGACCGGCAACATAGGGACAAGCGTGCTCCGGTCGCTCGAGAAGGAAGAGAGAGTCGAGTCTGTTCTCGGGCTTGCAAGGCGCCTGCCGCGGCTCACGATGCCCAAGGTCGAGTGGGCTTCGGCCGACGTGGTGAGTGATGATCTGGTGCCGCACTTCCGAGGGGCCGACGTGGTGGTGCTGCTCGCCTGGATCATCCAGCCCTCCCGCGACCTGAACAAGCAGTGGATGGTGAACGTCGAGGGGAGCACGCGGGCGGCGAGAGCCGCGAAGGAGGCCGGGGTGCCGGCGCTCCTCTATGCATCGTCGGTAGGCGCGTACTCGCCCGGCCCGAAGGACCGGCGCGTGGATGAGAGCTGGCCGACGGGCGGTACGCCGACCTCCTACTACGCGCGCCACAAGGCCGAGGTCGAGCGCAGGCTGGACCGCTTCGAACAAGAAGCGCCGGATGTCCGGGTCGTCAGGATGCGCCCCGGCCTCGTCTTCAAGAAGGAGGCGGCGCAGGGGATACGGCGCCTCTTCGCCGGACCTTTTCTTCCCGGTCCTCTCGTCCGGCCGGAGCTCATTAGGGTTGTCCCCGACGTACAGAACTTGCGCTCCCAGATCGTCCACTCCTACGATGTGGGCGAGGCCTTCAGGCTCGCCATTGTCAACGACGGGGCGCGGGGCCCGTTCAACCTGGCCACCGAGCCGGTCCTGGACCCGGCGGAGATAGGGAGGATACTGGACGCCCGTCCCGTGCCGGTCTCTGCGCAGGTGGCGCGAGCTGGCGCCAGGCTCTCGTGGCTGCTAAGGATGCAACCCGTCTCCGAAGGGTGGCTTGACATGGCTATGAGCGTCCCGATCATGGACACGGGCCGCGCTCGCCGGGAGCTCGGCTGGGAGCCGCAGCGCAGCGCCGACGAGGCGTTGCTCGACCTGCTGGAGGGCTTCCGGACGGGAGCGGGCCTCGACACGCCGCCACTCTCCCCGAAGACCGGAGGGCCTTTCCGCATCCGCGAGATACTCACCGGCGTGGGGGGGAGGGAGCCGTGAAGGCGGTCGTCTGGCACGGGAAGGAGGACGTGCGGGTTGACAGCGTCCCCGACCCCATCATCCAGGAGCCGACCGACGCGATAGTCAGGATTTCCTCGACCGCCATCTGCGGCTCGGACCTCCACCTCTACTCGAAGCTAAGCCCTCTGATGAGGGAGGGCGACATCATAGGCCACGAGCCGATGGGCATAGTCGAGGAGGTAGGGGCCAGCGTCGAGCACATAAAGCCAGGCGACCGGGTAGTGGTCCCCTTCAACATCTCCTGCGGCCACTGCTACTTCTGCGACCGGCAACTCTACTCCCAGTGCGAGACGACCCGGGATCGGGGCAAGCTCGCACAGACGGTAAACCTCCTCGGCCGCGGCAAGGGCGCGAGCCTCTTCGGCTACACCCACGTATACGGAGCGGTTCCTGGCGGGCAGGCCGAGTACCTGCGAGTACCGCAGGCTCACTTCGGCCCCATAAAAGTCCCCGAAGGTCCGCCTGACGAGCGCTTCCTCTATCTCTCCGACGTGCTGCCTACTTCCTGGCAAGCAGTCGCCTACGCTGACGTGCCGGAGAGCGGCACTCTAGGTATCTGGGGGCTCGGGCCGATCGGGCAGATGTGCGCCCGCATAGCAGTGCATCAGGGAGTGGAACGCGTCATCGGGGTGGACGCCGTCCCCGAGCGCCTCTCGCTTGCTGCCAGGTACGGGATCGAGACCATAGACTTCGGCGGGGTGGATAGGGTGAGGGACGTTGTACTCGACCTCACGGGCGGCAGGGGCGTCGACTCG
>JBJMIY010000008.1:0-8261 GCA_045806605.1 Rubrobacteraceae bacterium | reverse complement strand
AGCGGCTTCGTAGCGGTCGTCGGGCGGCCGAACGTGGGGAAATCCACGCTCGTCAACAGGCTGGTCGGGCAGAAGGTCTCTATCACCTCGCCCAGACCCCAGACCACCCGCGGCCCGATAAGGGGCGTCCGCAACGGCCCCGACTACCAGGCGGTCTTCGTGGACACGCCCGGCTCCCAGAAGCCCCGCGACACTCTGCGCGCCAGGATGCAACAGCAGGTCCTCGACAGCCTCTCGGAGTCAGACGTGATCCTTTTCGTCCTCGACGCTACGCAGGCGACCAGCGGGATAGGCCCCGGCGACCGCTACGTGGCTCGCCTCGTCGCCGAGTCAGGGACCCCGGCCATCGCCGTGATCAACAAGGTAGACCTGCTCCGCAACCGCGAGGAGGTGTTCCCCATCGTGGGGGAGGTATCGGAGCTCGGGGACTGGCGCGAGATCTTCCCGATAAGCGCTGCCGAAGGGCTGAACATCGAGCCGTTGATGGAGGCTGTGATCGAGCTTCTACTACCCGGACCGCGCTACTTCCCAGAGGGCAAGATCACTGACTACCCGGAGTCGCTGATCCTCGCCGAGTACGTCAGGGAGAAGGCGCTCAACGTCCTCAGGGAGGAGATCCCGCATGCCGTGGCCGTCGAGATCGAAGAGGTCGAGCGTAAGGAGAGCGTTACAGTCGTCTACGCCACGATCCACGTCGAACGGCCCACACAGCGCATGATAGTGCTCGGCAAAGGTGGCAAGACCATCAAGCGTATCGGCGTCGAAGCTCGCCGCGACGTCGAACGCCTCCTCGGTAATCGCATTTACCTCGACCTCAAGGTAAAGGTGAGCCCGGGGTGGAGGAGTGACAAGAAGTTCCTGGAGCGGCTGGGGTTATAATTACTAACGTCGTGCAGTAAAGTGAGGAGCCTGGGTCGTGGCGATGAGGGTGCGAGAGTTCGCGAAGACGGTGGATCACACCCTCCTGAAGCCTGATGCCAGGGAGCAGGACATCGTCCGCCTGTGCGAGGAGGCGGCCCGCTACCACTTCGCCGCGGTGTGCGTGCCGCCTTGCTACGTCCGGCTCGCCGCCCAGGAGCTACGCGGGGCGGATGTCAAGGTTGCGACGGTGGTTTCGTTTCCGTTCGGCTACGACGCTACGCCGGTAAAGGCGGCGGCAGTCAGGGAGGCCATCTCTGGCGGGGCGGTGGAGCTGGACATCGTAATGAACGTCTCGAAGTTCCTCTCTGGGGAGTTCGACTACGTCGCCGACGAGCTCGCCACCCTCGTGCAGGAGGTGAGCGTCGTCGCGATGAACAACGGCCTCAACGACGTGGTGGTCAAGGTGATCGTCGAGACGGCTTACCTCTCGGACAAGATGAAGCGACTGGCGACCCAGATCGTGGCTGCCAGCGGCGCGGACTTCATCAAGACCTCGAGCGGTTTCGGCCCGGCTGGAGCTACTCCCGAGGACGTTTCCGTGCTCAGGGAGGAGGCGCCTGAGGGACTCGCGGTCAAGGCGTCTGGTGGGATCCGCACGCTGGACGACGCCCTCGACATGCTGAACGCCGGTGCCTCGCGGCTTGGCATGAGCTCCAGCGTCGCCGTGATGAAGGAGGCAGAGGGTGGCGGTCTACAAGAGTAAAGGGATAGTCTTACGTTCGATCCGCTACGGCGAGGCTGACCGCATCCTCGACCTCTACACCCGAGACGCAGGACTGGTCTCGGCCATCGCTAAGGGTATCCGGCGCACCAGGTCCCGCTTCGGCGCCCGCCTCGAGCCGCTCTCGTGCGTGGACTTCGTCGCCTACCACGGCCGTACCCTCGACACAGTGACCCAGGCCGAGGTGCTGCGCAGTTTCCACGGTGTCCGTGAGGACCTCGCACGCTTCGAGGCAGCAGCCGGCATGGTCGGGAACGTGCGCGCCCTCTCCGGGGGCGGCGAGGCAGACCGCCGCGTATTCAACCTCCTCTACAACGGCCTCGACGCCCTGGAGCGCCGCGCCTCCGGCTTCGGTACCATCGAGGCGGCCTTCGGCCTGAAGCTCTCGATGCTCGCCGGCTACGCCCCGCAGCTCGACGACTGTTTGGACTGCGGCGCGAGCCTCGACGAGGCCGCCGAGCCCCTGTACTTCGCCCCGAACCTCGGCGGCGCGCTCTGCCAGGAGTGCAGGACCGCTACAGCCGACGCCTTCCCGATGCCCCCCGGAACGTTGGATCGACTGAGAGCCATGATCGAGATCCCGATCCGCGAGAGCCTCCCTGAGAACGGGCTCGGCGAGGGCGTCCTGCGGGTCGTCCGCTCCCACGTCCTGGCTCACGCCCCCGGTAACGCCCTTCCCAAAGCCCCAACCCCCAAGCGCAGACGCCCGGCATGAGTGGCACCTGGGCCTGCGAAGCGAGCGCTGGCCGCCAGAGGCCCGAAGCCCCCGACGGCGTCCGTAATGAGTTCCAGCGTGACAGGGACCGCATAATCCACGCCAAGGCCTTCCGCCGCCTCATGCACAAGACCCAGGTCTTCATCGCTCCCGACGGAGATCACTTCCGCACTCGCTTGACCCACACACTCGAGATGATGCAGATCTCACGCACAATAGCCCGCTCTCTCGGCCTCAACGAAGACCTCACCGAAGCTATAGCCCTCGGCCACGACCTCGGCCATACCCCGTTCGGCCATACCGGAGAAGCAGCCATCTCCCGCGCACTCTCAGCTTACGGGAGGACTTTCCGCCACAACGAACATTCCCTCCGCGTCGTGGATAAGCTCGAGAGGGGTGGAGCAGGTCTAAACCTTACGATAGAGGTAAGAGATGGGATACTCAACCATACAGGAGAGGGTCAGCCGTCGACTCGCGAGGGAGAGATCGTACGGATCGCGGATCGGATCGCGTACGTGAACCATGACGTCGATGATGCGTTGCGGGCTGGGATCATCTCCTGGGAAGAGTTACCGGAGGGTCCGCTCTCGGTGCTCGGGGAGAAGATGAGCGTCAGGATAGACACGCTGGTGCGGGACATGATCTCCAGCTCCGAGAAACAGGGTGAGATATCTCTCTCGGAGCCGGTCTACGAGGCGCTCATGCAGCTCAGGGCGTGGCTCTTCCGCAACGTTTATGGCAACCCGCTCTCGCGGGAGAACGAGAAGGCCGCCGGCGTCGTAGCCGCGCTCTTCGAGTATTACCTCGAGCATGGCGGGGAGCGTGCCACGAGCGACCCGGACCCGATAATCGAGACTGTGGACTTCGTAGCTGGCATGACCGACCGTTATGCCCTCGCTACGTACAGGAGGCTCTTCCTGCCGCGAGGTGAGATCTTCGCGTAGCAGGGGCGGTGCGCGAACCACCCTTACACGAACCGCCGCTGCGCGTTAACCCGTGTTCAGCATCCCGGATGAGATGCCGGAGATGGTGAGCAGGAGGGTGTTCAGCGCCGTCTGGCGCTTGGGGGAGTCTTCGGGCAGAGCCCGCAGTCTCCGAAGCAGGCTCACCTGTACGTAGGAGAGAGGATCGACGTACGGGTTGCGCAGGCGTATGGACCTCTGCAACACAGGGCTGTCGTCGAGGAGGCTCTCGTGGCCTGTGATCTTGAGCAGCGCCTCCACACAGGCGGCGTGCTCCGCGGAGATCCTATTCCACAGGCGTTCTCTGGCTGCGCTATTCGAGACGAGCGAGGTATAGGTCTCGGCTATACGGAGGTCGCTCTTCGCCAGGGTCATCTGCATGAAGTCGACGAGAGTTCGAAAGAAAGGCCACTGCTCGTACATCTCGCGCAGGACGGCCAGACCCTCCTCGCTACTCGAGTAGGTGCCCAGAGCGGCGCCTGCCCCGTACCAGGAGGGTAGCAAGAAGCGGTTCTGGGTCCAGGCGAAGACCCATGGTATGGCTCGCAAGCTCTCGATCTCCGGGGCCTCGACCCTTCTGGCGGGACGACTCCCCATGTTGAGCAGGGAGAGCTCTTTTATGGGCGATGCTTCCGAGAAGAAGGCCAGGAAGTCCCCGTCTTCGTAGACCAGGGCCCGATAGGCTTCACAGGAGGTCGCGGACAGTTCGTTCATGACCTCGACCCAGCGCGGGTCGGGCTCCTTGGGATGGTCGTCTGCGCTCGCTTCGAGAACCGCGGCGAGCACAGTATCGAGGTTACGCCGTGCCAGGCCGCGGATGCTGTACTTGAAGGAGATGACCTCTCCCTGCTCTGTAATCCGGATCTTGCCGTCCAGGGTGCCTGGAGGTTGGGCCATGATCGCCTGATAGCTGGGACCGCCGCCTCGCCCGGCGCTGCCTCCGCGTCCGTGGAAGAGCCGCAGCTCTACGGCGTGCTCGCGGGCGAGCGAAGAGAGGAGTCCCTGCGCCTTGTACAGGGTCCAGTTGCTCGTCACATAGCCAGCGTCCTTGCCGGAATCACTGTAGCCGAGCATGATCTCTTGCAGGTTCCCGCCGCGGGCCACAGACGATCGGTAGAAAGGGTCCTCCAGCAGGCGTCGCAGCACGTCGGGCGCCCGCTCCAGGTCCTCAATGGTCTCGAAGAGAGGAGTGATGCGCAGGAGGCTCCTCGTACAACGGCCGCGCTCGTCCGCCTCCAGCAACCCCGCTCGGCGCGCGAGCAGTTGGACGCTGAGGACGTCGCTCGCCTGGTGGGTCATGCTCAGGATAAAGGCCTCTACTGGCGGCTCGGAGAAAGCATCCGTGGCCTGCCGAATGCGCTCGAAGGTTTCGAGCACCTCCATGGAGGCCTCGGAGATGTCTTCCGGGTTGTCGGGGAGAGACTCGGGGTCGGCGATCAGGCGCCGCAACAGCGCCGCGCGGGCTTCTTCGGACATGCCCAACAGGTCCTCGCCCGTACCCGTGGCTACCAGCTCCGCGGCCGCCTCAACTATCCTGGAGCTCTCCTGGCGAACGTCGAGCTTTGCGAGGTGAAAGCCGAATACCTCCGCCTGGCGGATCAGATCCCGAAGCCCCCCCTCGGCGATACGCTCGTCTCCATTGTCTACCAGACTGCGGCGTATGACGAGCAGGTCGTTCAGGAAGTCCGACACGCCAGAATAGGACGCCTGAGCTCCTGCATCCTCGAGTGTGCGGCTCAAACGCTCGGCTACGAGCAAGAGCTTGCGGTGGTAGATCTCGTTGGGATCGTCGTCCCGGTGACGTTCCACCACCTCGGGCATAAGCCGTTCCTCGCGCTCTACGGACGCCGCCAGCTCTTCCGAAACCGCGGCTAGCTTCGTAGACTGGCTCATGTGCTCGGCCAGAGCCAGGGTCGAGGCACGATGGCGCTTCAGGATCAACTCGCGGTGGAGGGAGAGGGCCGTGCTCAAGGTGTCGGGCCGCACGAACGGGTTTCCATCCTGATCCCCACCGACCCAGGAGCCGAACCCCAGAACCCGCCCGAGGCTCGGGGCATTCCCCGGAAAACGGCGGGCCAGCTCGTCCTCGAAATCCCGGTACACTTCGAGGGTCGCGGAGATCAAGGGGTTCTCGAAGAACCCCAGCGTACGCTCTATCTCGTGCTCGACCTGGGGCTTGCGGACCCTTAGCTCGTCGGTCTGCCACAGGACGGTGATCTCCTCCGCGAGCCTCTCCTCCAGGCGGCGCCTTTCTTTCCAGGTGAGCTGCAGGGATTCGAGGGTTTCGAGCACCTCGCCTATCCTCAGGTGCCTGCGCTGTATGCTCCGCCTGAGGGCCTCCGTTGGATGGGCCGTCAACACGAGCTCCACGCTCATGCCGTCCAACGTCCGCTGCAACGTATCGGCTTCCACACCTTCTGTTTCGAGGCGCGAGAGAGCACTCGCCAGCGAGGCCCGCTGCGGCGGATTGCTCGGGGACGACTCGTACTGGCGCCGCCGCCTGACCCTGTGGTATCGCTCCGCGATGTTGACGAGCTGGAAGTAAACCGAGAAGGCCCGAACGATCCTCTGGAGTTGCTCCGCGTCCATACCTTCGATCTTCCGCCTGAGCCTCTCGTCCAGCTCGGGGTCGTAATCGAAGCGCAGCCGCTTGCAAAGGAGCCGAACCTCCTCCTCGGCGTCGAAGAGTCCTTCACCCTCCTGCTCGATCAGAACCTGGCCCAGAACCCTTCCGAGCAGGTTTATGTCACGCCGAAGCGGCTCGTCCTTGGGCTCGAAACCGACCCCGGGGGGCAGGTCCGCGTACTCCGCCTGCGGCGCCATCGTGGATCGCTCGCGGATATTCATCGCATTAGAGTACCATTACCCCGACTTGGATCACGAGGGAGCAGGGGAATGTTTGTAATAGGATATGTGTGCAAGAGGACTTTAGAGGCGAGGGCTTGAGGATCTCAGACCGCAGCATAGAGCAGGTCAGGGAGCAGGCGAACATAGTCGAGGTCGCCTCCGAGTTCACCGCCTTACGCCGCCAAGGAACGCGCTTCGTCGGTCTCTGCCCTTACCCCGATCACTCCGAGAAGACCCCCTCTTTCAGTGTGCACGCAGAGCGGAACTTTTATCACTGTTTCGGTTGTAGTAAAGGCGGTGACGCAATCAAGCTAGTCATGGATCTCAAGGCATTCTCCTTCGTGGACGCCGTCTCCTACCTGGCCGAGCGCTCCGGCGTCGAACTCGAGTTCGAAGGCGGCGGAAACCTGGATGCCGCAAGGGAACGTAACCTCCGCCGCCGCAATATCCACAAAGCACTCGCCGCCGCAGCCGTCTACTACCACAAGTACCTGCTGAAGGCGCGCTCTTCAGAAGCGGGGCGCGCCCGCCGTTATCTCAAAGGCCGCGGCCTCGAGCTTTCTACTATAGAAGAATTTCGTTTGGGATATGCCCCGCCTCGAGGTGTTGGGGGGTTTGCGGGAGCTGCGGCGAAGCTGAGCATCCAGCGGAATGTGCTTGATGCGGCTGGGCTGCTATCGGCTGGGGGAAGGGAAAGGTTTGCGGGCAGGATCACCTTCCCCATCTCGGACAGGCGCGGCAGGATCGTGGGCTTCGGGGCGCGCTCGCTCGGCGACGACCATCCCAAGTACCTCAATTCGCCGGAGACGGAGATCTTCAACAAGCGGGACCTGCTCTACGGTTTCCCGCAGGTCTCCGAGGCGATGCGCAAAGAGCGCGCGGCCATCATCGTCGAGGGCTATACCGACGTGTTGATGCTCTATCAGTCCGGCATCAGGAACGCCGTGGCAACCTTGGGAACGGCTACCACTCCGAGTCACCTGCGGACGCTCAGCGGTTACGCTGACAAGATCTACATGCTCTTCGATCCGGACACTGCGGGGGAGAAGGCCCTGGAACGAGCCGACGCGACAGTACGGGAGCTCGAGCGAACCGACGATCCGGACACGGTAGCGACAGCGACCAGGCTCAAGCTGGACCTTCGCGTGCTGCGTCTGACCCAGGATCCGGCCGACTGGCTGCTAGATCACTCGCCGGAGGAGTTCGCGGAGATGCTTTCGGGCGCGGTTACGTTGCTCGAGTACATTTTCCGTCGCAAGGTCGAGCGGGCTCGCGGAGCCAGCGCCGCCGAGCGTTCCCGGATGATGTCGGAAGTCCGTGGTCTCATAAGCCGCATCGACGATCCCGTCTTCTACAGAGAAGCCCTGCGTGTGGCCGCTGAAGCCATGGGTGTAAGCTCGCAGGAGCTCGAGAGCGGAAGGAGACAGCGGATCGTGAGGGCCACAGCTTCCCGGCACGCCGTTTCAGCCCCCCTGGAGCAGGCCGGACAGCTGGTGCTTGCCCTGCTCCTGGCCCACCCGGATCTCACCGCGAAGCCACTGGAGCGAGGCATGCGGGTCCCTCTGCTGCCCGAGCCTTTCAAACTCGATGCCAGAGACTTTGCGATTGAGCCCCAATCCAGCGTCTTCCAGCTGCTGCTGAAGCACCCCGGAGAAAGCGTCGAATCCATCCTCGCCGACGAAAGTACCCGGCCTCTGATGGACCAGCTTGTCGCTCTCGGCGCCGAAGCAGAGGAGCTATGGCGAAACGGTCTTTACTCCTCAGAAGCCTCCGTTCGAGAAGCGTTTCTACGACTCGGCATCCTGAGCCGCCAGCGCACCAAGAACGAGTCGACGGATTATGACGAGAAGGAGAAGCTCCGAAAGGAAATATGGGCGTTGACGGACGCGCTGCGCGCCGTCTCCGTCGAACCTTGAAGCCCGCATCCCCGGACCGTATAATCTGCAACGCAACCTTCCCCTGTAGCTCAATCGGCAGAGCATTCGGCTGTTAACCGAAGGGTTGTAGGTTCGAGTCCTACCAGGGGAGCTCGGCACGCGCCGACGAGAGGGCCCATAGCTCAGTTGGTTAGAGCATCCGACTCATAATCGGACGG
>JBJMIY010000007.1:0-8550 GCA_045806605.1 Rubrobacteraceae bacterium | reverse complement strand
CGCTCCGTGTACTGGTTCGGGCCGCCCGAGTACAGTCGGGAGCCGGAGAGCCCGGCGAGAAATACTCCGTCGGCTCCTACGATCCGGCCGTCGAGTGGCGTGCAGCCCGCAGGGTATTCCGGCCCGTCGGGAGAGGGGTCGTGGTTGCCGAGAACGTAATAGACCGGCACGCCGAGGAAGGTGACTATGTAGTCAAGGTAGTCGAAAGGCAGGTCGCCGCAGGAGATCACGGCCTCCACCCCTCTAGCGTAAGACGTGAGGCTCGGCCCGTGGAGCATCGGCTCTACCCGGTCGCTGATGCACAGGATCTTCATGTTCGCAGAAGCATAACCTCTTTCGGCGGCGCCGGGACGTTGCGCTGCGCTGGTCACGGGTAGTACGATCCGACGGAGGTCCGAGACGGGAGGCACAGAGGTGGCGGGTCCCGAGACGCCGAAGCTCATGGTCGACGTAGTGATCCCCTCGGAGAGGGGGGTGGTCCTGATCCGGCGCGGCAGCGAGCCCTTCAAGGGGAAGTGGGCTCTACCCGGCGGCTTCGTGGAGGTGGGGGAGACCGTGGAAGAGGCGGCCGACCGCGAGACCGCGGAGGAGACGAGCCTCGTGGTGGAGGTGGCGCGCCTCGTGGGCGTCTACTCCGATCCCGAACGCGACCCCCGCGGCCACAACGTCAGCGTCGCTTTCCTCGTCCGTGTCTTCAGCGGCCAGCTCGCAGCCGCCTCTGACGCCGCGGAGATCGCGGTCCTCGATCCCGCATCGGTCGAGCTGGCCTTTGACCACAGCAAGATAGTAGGGGACGCCCTGAGTCTTGATAGCGCTATGGGTAGGGGCGGTAACCGCCCCTACCCATAGCGCTCCAGCACGCTCGCTTTACGGGCTTCGCTTGGCAGAATTTCCGCTCTGAGCTCAGCGTCTCACGCTTCGAGCGCGGCGAACAGGTTGTTGAGGGACTCGGCGAGGGTCGGGTGAGCGAACATACCGTCCCGCAGCTTCGTGTATGGCACCCTGCCCATCATCGCTATCTGGAGCATGGCGGCTATCTCGCCGCCTTCTAGACCGAGGACCGCAGCTCCCAGGATGCGGCCCGTCCCGGCGTCCACCACGGCCTTCATCATGCCGCGCGGCTCGTCTACCTCCAGCGCCCGGGTCACGTGGCTCATCGGCATCCTGGCCACGAGGACGTCGCGGCCCTCTTCTCGGGCCTCTTCTTCGCTAATTCCTATCCGACCGAGCTGCGGGTCCGTGAAGACGGTGTAGGGGATCAGGCGCCCTTCGGTGGTAGCGTCGCCACCTTCGAGCAGGTTCGTGCGGATGACGCGGAAGTCGTCGTAGGAGACGTGGGTGAAAGCCGGACCACCCTTCGCGTCGCCGAGAGCCCAGACGTGCGGCAAGTTGGTCTCGAGCCGCTCGTTGGTCTTTATGATGCCGTGTTCGTCGGTCTCGATGCCTGCTGCCTCCAGGTTGAGCGTGTCGGTGTTGAGAGTTCTGCCCGCGGCGACGAGCAGGTGCGAGCCGGAGAGCGTGCGCTCCCCTTCGGGGGCGCGGACCGTCAGCTGGATGCCGCCGTCTCCCCGCCCGGCGCGCAGGGCGCTGGTCCGCAGCAGCACCTCGACGCCGTCTTCGCGCATGATCTCTGATACCGCCTCGGCCACGTCGGCGTCCTCGCGCGAGAGGAGTTGCGGTCCCCGCTGGACTATAGTTACCTCGCTGCCGAAACGCCGGAACATCTGGGCGAACTCGAGGCCAACGTAGCCGCCGCCCAGGACCAGGAGGTGCTCGGGGACCTCATCTAGCTCCATGACCGTAGTCGAGTTCAAGGTGGGGATGCCGTCAAGGCCCTCTATCGGGGGTACGGACGGACGGCCGCCGACGTTGATGAAGACGGCATCGGCAGCGAGGCGCGACGCCCCGCCTTCGCTCAGGCGCACCTCGAGCTCCTTCGGGCCGGCGAAAGAGGCTTCGCCCCGGATCAGGTCCACCCCGGCCTTCTCGAGTCGCCGCTCGCCGCCGCCGCGGAAGCTCTTCACGATCTCCCGCTTGCGCTGGCGTACCCTGATCATGTCTACCGTCACGCGGCCGTCGGCTATCCCGTAGTCCGCCGACCGCCGGTCGAGGTATGCCACCCTCGCGCTGGCGATCATGGTCTTTGTCGGGGTGCAGCCCTCGTTTATGCAGGTGCCGCCCACGTGTTCGCGCTCGACTAGCGCGATCGTGCGCCCTGACTGCGCCAGGGCGCGGGCCAGCGGGTTACCACCCTGGCCGGAGCCTATCACGACGGCATCGTAGTGCTGTGCCGGTGTCATTCAGGACGCTCCTTTCCGGGTTTGACGTTTCCCCTGGCGCCGGGATGATCCTGGCACCGTCGCTAACGGGGCTCTTCCCGAGCCTGAGGATAACGTCTCCTGGGCGTTCGCGGAGCGTCGTTACGGTCCGAGCTGGTATAGAATGTGGGTGAGGAGACCGGATTTGGAGAACCTGGACATCGTCTTCTGGGCAGTGCTGGCCGCCCTCGCCTTCGTGGGGGAACTCCTCACCGTTTCCTTCTTCCTACTCTTCTTCTCGTTAGGAGCGCTGGTCGGGCTGATCGCGGCTTCCCTGGGGTTCGGGATCGCGGCGCAGGCCATCGGCTTCGTCGCCGCTTCGGTCTTGAGCATGGCCATTTTAAGGCCGGCGCTGGTGCACAGGATCTCCTTCCGGAGTAGCGAGCCCTACGAGAGCCGCGACGCCGTCACGGGCAAGAGCGGGGTCATCACTGATCGGATAGAGCCTGGGGGCAGCGGGACCGTGCGGATAGGGAGCGGGGAGTTCTGGACGGCCCGCTCGGTCAATCCGGGGCAGGGCATAGAGGCGGGGGCCAGGGTAAGGGTCCTCGACACGGACGGCGTCACGGCCCTCGTCGAGGCCGTTGGCATTGAGGAAGGAGAGAAGTGGTGAACGTAGGCATCATCTTGATTGGCGTGCTTGCGCTCGTCGTGTTCCTGGTAGCGGCGAGGAGCGTGAGGATCATACCACAGAGCCGGGTCGCAATCGTACAGCGGCTAGGGCGCTACCACCGGACGGCGCAGAGCGGGCTCACCTTCGTGGTCCCCGTGGTGGACCGGATGCTACCCAAGACGGACCTCAGGGAGCAGGTCATCGCGTTCCAGCCCCAGGCCGTCATCACCAACGACAACGTCGGGATGCAGATCTCTACTGTCGTCTACTACCAGGTCGTTGACGCCAGAGCCTCCGAATACGAGGTCGCCAACTTCCACCTGGCGCTCGAGCAGATCACCCAGACCACGTTGCGCAACGTCATCGGGAACCTCATCCTCGACAAGACCCTGACCTCCCGCGACGAGATCAACGCCAAGCTCCGCACGGTCCTCGACGAGGTCACGGAGAATTGGGGCATCAGGGTGACGCGCGTCGAACTGAAGGAGATCATCCCTCCCAGGGACATCCAGCAGGCGATGGAGAAGCAGATGCAGGCCGAGCGCACCCGCAGGGCATCGATACTGACAGCCGAAGGGGACAAACGATCCGCCATCCTGAAAGCCGAAGGAGAGAAAGAGTCCTCCATCCTCAGGGCCGAGGGGGAGCAGAAGTCAGCCGTCCTGCGCGCCGAGGGCGAAGCACAGGCTTACCGCAACGTCCAGGCCGCCCAGATCGAGATGACCGGAAAGCTCTTCGAGCGGCTCGAGAGCTCGGATCTCTCCCCCGAGTCCCTCCGCTACCTCTATCTCAGAGCGCTCCCCGAGATGGCTAAGGGTCCGGCGAGCAAGCTCTTCGTGGTCCCCTCCGAGATACAGGACCTCGCGGGAGCCATCGGCACCCTGGCCGGCGGAGCTTCCCTCGCCAACGAGGACGGCGCGGAGGCCGAGCAACGCCAGCTCGGAGAGCCCGCTCGCCGCAGCCCGGCTAGCCAGCCCCGAGAATAACGCCGCTCGTGTCCGAACCCGTGCGGGCGGGTCAACGTGTGGCTGCGTTCATTTCCCTGCGCGACCATGACCGGTACCATTCGGAGCGCGGCGAAGCAGGGAGAAGCAGATGAAGGTTCTGATCAGCGGGGCGACGGGCCTGATCGGGTCCGCCCTCATTCGGGAGCTCGAAGACGAAGGCCACAGCATCACCCGCCTGACCCGTTCCCCTAAAGGGGAAAACGATGTCCGTTGGGACCCGGACGCCGGCTCTATTGATGGCTCCCTCGAAGGCCACGACGCTGTAGTGCACCTCGCTGGCGAGAGCATCGCCGAGGGTCGCTGGACCGCCGCCAGGAAAGAGCGCATCATGCAGAGCCGCAAGAAGGGAACGCGCCTGCTCGCCGAGGCCATCGCGAGTCTCTCCGTGTCGCCTGAAGTTATGGTCAGCGCGTCTGCGGTCGGCTACTACGGCCACAGGGGAAACGAGCTCTTGCGCGAGGATAGCGGGCCCGGCTCGGATTTCCTCGCCGAGGTGTGCGAGGCGTGGGAGGCGGCGGCCAACCCCGCGCGGGAGGCGGGAGTCCGCGTCGTCCACCCGCGCTTCGGACTCGTCTTGAGCCCACAAGGTGGAGCTCTGGGCACGACCCTTCCCATCTTCAAGCTGGGCGGGGGAGGCAGGATCGGGAGCGGCCGGCAGTGGTGGAGCTGGGTAACTCTCGACGACGTCGTCGGAGCCATCCATCACGCGCTCGAGAACGACTCCGTCGAGGGCCCCGTCAACGTCGGGAGCCCCAACCCCCTCACCAACGCCCAGTACACGAAAGTACTGGGGAAAGTCCTGAACCGTCCGACCTTCTTCGCCGTCCCGGCTCCGGCCATCCGGATCGCCATCGGCGAGATGGCCGACGCTCTGCTCCTCGCGAGCCAGCGGATGGAGCCCGCGAGGCTGAAGGAGACTGGCTACCACTTCCGTTATCCGGAGCTCGAAGGCGCCCTGCGACACCTTCTTGGGAGGTGAGATTACTCCACAAGCAGCCGCCAGGAATCTTGCGCAGATCCTTTCACCTAAGTGCAGCGGCGAATCCGAGAGCGGCAAGCCACAGCTATCCCTGAACCTCCGCCCCGAAGCCGGTATCGCGGAGTAACTCTCTGGCCAGCGGCGCGGCGTCGGAGTTCAGCGTCAGGATCAGAGCGGCGCGCTCGGTGTTGGAGTGGCGGACGTAGAGGTCGAGGATGTTTATGTTGTTCGACCCCATGAGGGTCGTCACCTCGGCGAAGACGCCGGGCCTGTTCTCAACCGGGACGGCCAGCTCGACGTTCTCCCCGCTCCTCTCGACGAGGATGCCGCCGAGGGCGTCGTAGGCCTCGCGGGCCTGCAAGAAGCGCTGCTCCATGGCCTCGCGGTCTTTGATCTCGCTCCCCAGCTGCGCCATCGCCCCCGCGAAAGCCCCGAGCGCCTCCCCCAGAGCCGGAGCGTTCTCCGCCAGGATATCCGACCAGAGGGAAGGATTGGACGCCCCCACCCGGGTGAGGTCCCTGAACGAGGGCCCGGCGAAGGAGAGCGCCTCGGGCGAGATGTCCGAGGCGACCTTGAGGAGCGCGGCCGCCATGAGGTGCGGCAGGTGCGAGAGGGCGGCCATGAGCAGGTCGTGCTTCTCCGGGTCGACGGCCGTCGGGACCGCGCCGAGCTCCCTCACGAAAGCCGCGACCTCGCGGTAGGCGTCCGGGTCGGTCCTGCCGGTGGGGGTGAGGAAGTAGCGGGCGCCCTTGAAGAGGTCGGCCCGCGCGTGCGCGACGCCGGAGAGCTGGCTCCCCGCCATCGGATGCCCGCCGACGAAGCGGAGGCCGTGATCCTCTGCCTCGCGCACGACGGCCATCTTGGCGCTGGCAACGTCGGTGATCAGGGCATCTGTCGGCGGCAGCTCCGCAACCAGGTCCGTGACCCTCGATATAGGCGCTGCCAGCACGACGAGGTCCGCGCTACGCGCCTCCTCGAGGGTCGAGGGATGGTCCACCGCGCCCGAAGATACCGCCTCCTCGAGGACCTCTGGTCTGTCAACGCCTATCACGTTCCACCCGGCGTTGCGGGCTGCGAGGCCGACGGAGCCCCCGATCAACCCCACCCCCACTATCCCTAGAGTGCGGTTCAAGAGAGCGCCCCTATCACCCTGTCGTTCTCTCCCGAGTCGCCGATGGTCACCCTGCTCCAGCCCGGAAAACCTAGCGCCTCGCCTTCCCTTACGAGCACCCCTGCCTTCTCGAAGACTTCCGGTCCCGTCTCTACGAGAACGAAGTTGCCCTGCGACGGTACGTAGTCGAGCCCCGCCTCTCGGAAAGCTTGTTGCACGCGCTCGCGCTCCCGGATCACGAACCCGGCGCGCTCACTTATCTTCTGGCTGGCACGCATCGAGACTGTGGCGGCGACCTGGCCGGCGAGGTTTACGGAGAAGGGGAACCGGACCCTCTCCACGTAGCCGGCGACCCGTTCGGTAGCTATACCGTAGCCGACCCTGAAGCCAGCGAGCCCGTGCGCTTTGGAGAACGTGCGCACGCAGACCACGTTCTCCCTTTCGAGGGCGAGCTCGTGCGAGCCGTGATAGGCCGGGTCCGAGACGAACTCGTGGTAAGCCTCGTCCAGGATGAGGAAGACACCCTCGGGCAGCGCGTCGGCGAGGCTGCGCACCTCATCCAGGGCCAGGTAAGTGCCCGTGGGGTTGTTCGGGTTCGAGAGGATGACGGCCCGCGTCTTCGCCGTTACTGCGGAGAGGAGAGCCTCGGGCTTCGCCTCGTGCCGCTCCGTGAGCTGGACCTTCTTCGGTGAGAGCCCCAGCGTAACGCTGATGCTCACGTACAGGCCGAACGATGGCCAGGGAAAGACTACCTCGCCCGGACGCCGGACGAGCTGGAGGAGGTTGAGGAGCACCTCGCTGGACCCGTTGCCCACGAGCACGTTCTTCCGGGAGTCGGCGCCGGGGTTGGCTGAGGCGGCAGCCTCGCGTAAAGAGCTGGCGTGGCGGTCTGGGTAGCGGTTGGCCCGGGGCAGGGCTTCGGCGAGCGCGGCCTCGGCCTCGGGGAGCGGGCCGAAGGAGAGCTCGTTCGAGGTCAGCTTCACGTAGCCATCCCTCCCGCGCTCCGCCGCCGCCTCCTGCGACATGCGCGGCGGCCTGTACGGGGCCAGCGGGTCAAGCTCCGCCCTGAACTCCATGCGCTCCTTTCAAGCTGGTCAGCTCATTGTCTCGCCGATCGAGGTCGCTAAAGACTATTCCTCTTTAATTGGCCTTTCAACGGGCGTTGGTGCGATCGGGTGAGTTTCGGCTCTGCTTCTTGCTGACGAGCTCGAAGCCGCTGGTTTGCCTTATGTGCTGTGTACAGATAGAATCGCAGGTTCTATGGAAGAAGCGGCGTTGCAGAGGCAGGTGCGGGAGCTTAGAGCGAGGGTCGACGAGGTCGACCGGGAGCTCATCCGGGCCCTGAACGAACGGGCGCGCATCGTGCAGGAGATCATGGCGCTGAAGTCTGAGGCGGGCGCCCCGGTCTACGACCCGAAGCGTGAGGAGGAGATCCTGCGTAAGGTCGTGGAGATGAACACGGGTCCCATCTACGACTCCTCCATGCGCGACATCTTCGAGCTGATACTGCACCGCATCAGGGACCTCGAGATCCAACGCGGGGAGTTTTCCAGGTAGAGATGGACGTTTCACAGGGCGTAAAGACCGACGTAAGAACCGCCAACGGCATGATGCTCCCTGGTACGTTCCGGGTCGTCGCCGGCCCCTGCACGGTCGAGAGCTACGAGCAGTTCCTGGCCGGGGCGAAGGCCGTAAAGCAGGCGGGCTTCGAGTACGTCCGCGGCGGCGCCTTCAAACCCCGCACCTCACCTTACTCCTTCCAGGGCCTCGGCGAGGAGGGCCTGAAGATCATGGACGATGTGAGCCGGGATCTGGGACTCAAGGTCGTCACCGAGGTGATGGACCCCTACGACATAGAGATGGTCATGGAGCACGCGCAGGTCCTGCAGATCGGGGCCCGCAACATGGCGAACTTCTCGCTGCTGAAGCGGGTCGGCGCTGCAATCGCGGGCACGGACCACGGCGTCGTTTTGAAGAGGGGGCTCTCGGCGACGGTCGAGGAGTGGCTGCTCGCCGCGGAGTACGTGACCTCCTCCGGCGGGGACAACGTTGTCCTTTGCGAGCGGGGCATCCGTACGTTCGAGACGAGCACGCGCTTTACGCTGGATCTCTCTGCCGTCATCGTCGCCAAGAGGCTTACGGACCTGCCGGTGATAGTGGACCCCTCGCACGCCGCGGGACGCAGGGACCTGGTCGTGCCGCTGTCCAAGGCCGCCGTAGCCGCGGAGGCTGACGGCCTGATTGTCGAGAGCCACCACGATCCCAGCGAGGCGCTGTGCGACGGTGAGCAGGCGCTGCCTGTGAAGGCTCTGCTCGGCCTCAAAGAGACCCTCCAACCCTTCGCGAGCGCGATGGGCCGGGAGGTCATCTAGTCTCGGAGATGTTCTCCGGAGCGCGCGCGTGAGCCTTTTAGCCGGCAGGTTCATGCTCGTGCGCGAGATCGGCTCGGGCGGCATGTCCACCGTCTTTCTGGGTCGCGACGAGGTCCTCGACCGGCCCGTCGCCGTCAAGATCCTCCGCTC
>JBJMIY010000006.1:0-5363 GCA_045806605.1 Rubrobacteraceae bacterium | reverse complement strand
ATCGGGGACCTCGCGCTCCTGCACGACCTCAACTCGCTCGCCATGCTTCGCGACCTGCCGGTAGTCGTAGTGGTCTTGAACAACGACGGAGGCGCCATCTTCTCCTTCCTCCCCGTCGCCCGTCACGAGGGGCTCTTTGAGCCGTACTTCGGCACGCCGCAAGGGCTGACCTTCGAGCACGCGGCCGCGATGTTCGGCCTCGAATACGAGGATCCTCGTCCTCGACCGGCGCCGGAGTTCGTGGGAGCGTACCGTGGGGCGTGTGTCCGGGGCAGACCGGTCCTGATCGAGGTTAAAACGGACCGCGAGGAGAACGTGGCGTTGCACCGAGAGTTGCTGGAGGAGCTCTCCGCCGAAGTCTCGGGTTAGCCGCGCGGACCGGCTACACTGTGTCGGGCGAAGCTTGCCATCGCCATAACCCTGCTGGTGCTCGACTTTTGGATACTCCTGGTCGTCGCCGACAACGCACTCATCCGCGTGCTCAGCGGAGACGGCTGGGATCGTCGGCGATTTGGCCCTGCTCTACGGACCCGGTATCCTACCGGGAGGAAGTTCGTTTAACTACTCTGGGGAGTACCGGTGAGCGAAAAACGGGACAGGGATGTCGAGAAGGTCTACTCCACCTCCGAGTTCGTATCGAAGTTGCGGAGGCTGGCAGACGCCCTCGAGGCGGGCGAGAGGTTCGAGATCCAGGTGGCCGGGGAGCGGATCTACGTGCCAGCTCGCGCCGAGTTCAACGTCGAGCACGAACGAGAGGGGAACGAAGAGGAGATAGAGTTCCAGCTCAAATGGACCAATCAATGAACTCACCTTCGCCAGCTTTATAGCCGCGGACCTCATCGCTCGTGCTGCACCGGGCGTTGCTGCAAGAGATTCCTGCCTGAGGGTCAGTGACCGGGTCGAGCTACACCGCCTCCGGTGATCCTCATAACCCTGCGATCCTGTTCTTGCACGGTTTCATGGGCTCTGGCGCCAACTGGGCGGACCTAATCTCGGCGCTCGATGAGCGTTTCTACTGCGTGGCCCCCGATCTGCCGGGGCACGGCTCTTCGCTCGGGCTGCCACCCGAAGCGTACACCCTCGAGGGAGCCGCACGGACGCTCCTGGATCTGCTCGACAGTCTTGGCGCTGGCCGTCCAACGATTGCCGGCTACTCGATGGGAGGGCGCCTCGCGCTCTACCTCGCGCTGCGCCACCCGGAGAGGTGCTCCGCGCTCTTTCTGGAATCCACCTCGCCGGGGATCGAGGATGCAGCAGGGCGCGAGGCGCGCCGCCGCTCGGACGAGGAGAAGGCGGCGCAATTGGAGGCAGGCGACCTCGTGAGCTTTCTGCGCGAATGGTACCGGCAGCCGCTCTTCGCGTCGCTAGCGCGACGTCAGGCATTGCTACGAGAAACCATCGAGGCGCGGATGCGCAACGATCCGGGGGAGCTGGCGAGATCGCTGCGGGGTATGGGAACGGGGAGTCAGCCATCGCTCTGGGGAGAGCTGGCAGAGCTCGAAGCACCAGCGCTCGCTGTCGCCGGGGAACTCGACGAGAAGTACGCCGCGATCTCCACCCGCATGGCCTCCATCACCCCGCGCATCCGGGCCGCCGTCGTCCCCGGCGCGGGGCACAACGTCCGCCTCGAAGCCCCGGAGACCTACTGCGCCTTGCTAAAGTACTTTCTGGATGCCCGCCAGGAGCGAAAATGCTGACAAGCCGCCCGATGGGAGGCGTGCTGTAAAGCGAAGCCCTAACAGGGCGGAGCGTGCTAACTTACCCCTTGGGTTGGGTGAGGCTGAACCAGTTCCCCGAGTTGTCCTTTACGATAGCTTCGATGCCGTAGAACTTCTCCTCCGGCGGCGAGACGAACTCGACACCCTGCTTGCTCAGGCGCTCGTAGTCGCCGTTGATGTCGTCGGTCTGGAAGACGCCGATGCCGAGGGCGCCGTTCTGGACCAGCCCTTTTATCTGCTCGGCCTGCTCGGCGTCGAACATGGGCCCGGGAGTCAGCGGGGCGAGGATGATCTCGAGGTCAGGCTGCCCCTTTGGGCTCAGCGTCAGCCAGCGGATATCGCCCTCGTCGGTCATGGGCATGTCGGTACGCACCTCGAAGCCGAGCTTGTCCCGGTAGAACTCGAGTGCCTCTTGCTGATCCGTCACGAAGATCGTCGAGTGGCTCTGGCGTTGGATCACGGCTGACCTCCCGGTGTCGTGGTTTCGCCTTGAAGATAACACCGGCGGTATACGGTTTGCTTCTCGAAAATTGCTCTCATCTCGCTTCGGCAGGCCCGCAGAGCATGGCGAGGAAGCACGAGGGGACGAACAGAGGACGGACCGTTCGTGGGACCGCGACGCTCGACCTGACGTAACGCCGGTACTCGGAGGGAGATAACCCTACGCGCTGGTTGAACAGGGCGCTGAAGCTGCCCAGGCTGGAGAAGCCGACCTCGAAACACGCTTCGGTGACGTTGTGGCTCCCCCTCGCCAGCAGGGTCTTAGCCCTGTCTATGCGCAGCCGCGTCAGGAACTCGTGCGGCGTCTCCCCGTATGCCAGCTTGTGGACGCGCAGGAAGTGGTAGGGGGAGAGGTTCGCCTGCGCCGAAATGTCCGGCAGGTTGATAGGGTGCTGGTAAGCGTGGCGCATGAAGTCCCTGGCGTTGGCGAGGCTCCTGTAAGTTTGATGATGCACGTCGAAGCAAGAGTACAGCGGGGTCCCATCGAATCAAAGACGGTTTTTGGTGGTGCGCGACGTTCGTATCCGGATTGACTGCACGACTTCTTCGAGCCCTATAATCTTCCTATCATGACTAGCATAGATTGGCAGACAGCAGGAGAGTTTACGGACATCAAATATCACAAGGCGGAGGGGATCGCGAAGATCACCATTAACCGCCCCGAGGTCAGAAACGCCTTCAGGCCGCTTACGGTCATCGAGATGCAAAGGGCTCTCGAAGATGCCCGCGAAGACCACGAGGTAGGCGTCATCATCCTTACCGGAGAGGGTACGGAGGCTTTCTCCTCCGGTGGAGACCAGAAGGTGCGTGGCGACGCCGGGTACCTCGAAGCTCCCGACGACCCGCAACGCACACCCGGCGGCGCGTCGGTAGGGCGCTTTCACGTCACGGACCTCCACGTGCAGATCCGGCGTTGCCCCAAGCCCGTGGTGGCGATGGTCGCCGGATACGCGGTCGGCGGGGGCCACGTGTTGCACGTGATTTGCGACCTGACCATAGCCGCCGACAACGCCCGATTCGGACAGGTCGGTCCAAGGGTCGGCAGCTTCGACGGCGGCTTCGGCGCCTCCGTCCTCACCCAGCTCGTCGGGCCGAAGAAGGCGAAGGAGATGTGGTTCCTCTGCCGGCTGTACTCGGCAGAGGAGGCGCTGGAGATGGGGCTCGTCAACGAGGTCGTGCCGCTCGCCGAGCTGGAGGCCGAGACCGTCCGCTGGTGCCGGGAGATGCTGGAACGCTCGCCGTTCGCGCTGCGGCTGCTGAAGGCGAGCTTCCACGCCCACGAGGACGGGTTCGCCGGCATACAGCAGCTCGCCCACGACGCGAACCTCCTCTTCTACGGGAGCGAGGAGGCTCGGGAAGGCCGCGACGCCTACAAAGAGAAGCGCAAACCGGACTTCTCGCAGTTCCCCCACCGCCCCTGAAGGCGGCGTGAGGTGATGGACGATGGGGCACGCGTACCCTGTCCCCTGCGGTCCGCGGCGCGACGTTCGCCCGATGCTCCGGCTATCGTCGGCGCGGGTGGTTCGCTGGCGTACGGAGAGCTCGACCAACACGTGTCGGTCGCGGCGGCGAAGGTGCAGGAGCTTGGCTTCGGGGCTGGGGATCGTGTCGCGCTCTATCTTCCCAAAGACGAGCGCTACCTCGTATTGCTGCTGGCCCTGATCCGGACCGGCTGCGTCGCCTGCCTCCTCAGCACACGCCTTCCGCCGCGGGGCGCCGCGCCGCTGCCGGAGAGGACCGCCTGCCGGGCCCTGATCTCCACCTCCGAAGAGATACTCGAAGCACCCGGCGTCCGGACGCTCCGTCCCGAAGATCTGCTCTCCGGCGGGACGGCAACGCAAGACGGATCGCAAACTTCCAAGGAGCTCTGGCTCGCGCTGGATCGGCCCGCGACCGTCGTCTTCACCTCGGGCAGTGCGGGTGTCCCGAAGGCCGCGCTGCACACCTTCAGAAACCACTACTTCAGCGCGCGAGGCTCGAATACCAACATCGCGCTCGCGCCCGGCGACCGCTGGCTCCACTCGCTGCCGCTCTATCACGTCGGGGGGCTCTCCATCGTCTTCCGGTGCCTGCTCGCGGAGGCGACCGTGGTGTTGCCGGAGCCCGATGTGCCGCTGGGTGAGGCAGTCGCAAGCGCCACGCACGTCTCCCTGGTCTCCACCCAGCTATTGCGCCTGCTGCGAGAAGGAGGTTTCGAGGCGGGGAGGCTCGAGGCGATCCTGCTCGGAGGAGGACCGCTCCCCACCTCCCTCGTGGACGAGGCAGCGGACCTCGGCCTCCCGGTTCACACCAGCTACGGCCTTACAGAGATGGCCTCGCAGGTCACAACCACACCGCCCGGCGCTTCGCGAAAAGAGCTGCACACATCAGGCCGCCCTTTGCCGCACAGGGAGGTCGGGATCTCCGGCGACGGCGAGATACTGGTGAGAGGAGAGACGCTCTTCGCCGGCTACGTCGAGGGCGACGCGGTAGACCGGCCGCTAGACGCGGACGGCTGGTTCCACACAGGGGATATAGGGGATCTGAGCGAGAACGGTTACCTGCGTGTACTGGGTCGCAAGGACAACCTCTTCGTCTCCGGTGGGGAGAACATCCAACCCGAGGAGATAGAGGAAGCTCTCTCGAGCCTCGCGGGCGTCGAAGAGGCCGTGGTGGCGCCCATCCCCGATCCGGAGTTCGGTGCCCGTCCCGTCGCCTTCGTGCGGATGGCCGACGGGGTAGTAGAGGCCGAGACGCTGGCTCGCGCGCTGGAGAAGATCTTGCCGCGGTTCAAGATCCCGGTTGAATTCCATGACTGGCCCGAAGAGGCGGGGCTCGAAGAGATGAAGGTCGACCGGGCATTCTTCCACGAGCGCGCGATCAGGTCGCGCCGCGGGGTAGGGGGCTGACACGAAGTTCCGCCTCGCGGACCGAATATGTTGTGGTGTGGGGGTTTCCTCTTACAAGCTGGTTGGCGCCCGGTCGAGACGGGCGGCACCGCTCTCTATGGCCGCCTCGCGCACGGCGTCGGAGACCTGCTGGTGCACGGTGGGATCTAGGGCGTACGGTACGAGCTCGCCCTCGGGGGTAAGCGAGGCGAGAACCTCGGCGGCGGCGATCTTCATCTCGGGGTTGATCTGCTTGGCCCCCGAGAGCAGGGCGCCA
>JBJMIY010000005.1:0-11209 GCA_045806605.1 Rubrobacteraceae bacterium | reverse complement strand
AGACGGGGACATCTTCGTCGAGGACAGCGATGAGGTTGGCGAGGAGGGCGGCCGAGTAGCCGAGGTCGCCGTCCAGTAGGAGCACGGCGTCGGGGGGGTGGGTGCGGACGCGGATGAGGCCGTGGCGGAGGGCGTGGCCCTTGCCTGCGGGCTTGCCCGGGGGCGAGGCGTGGACGAGCTCGGCGCCGAGGGCCAGGGCGATGTCGGGTGTCGTGTCGCGGCTGCCGTCGTCGGCTACGATCAGGTGTGAAAGGTTGGGGATGGTGTGCAGGGCTCGCAGGGTGTCGGCGAGGGTCGCGGCCTCATCGCGGGCCGCGATCACCGCTGCCGTCTCGAGCGCCATGGCTAGCTTGGGGGAGGGAAGGCTTCGGCGGCGCTCTCCTTGGTGCCGTAAGTCCCCTCGCAATCCTCCATTTTGGCGCACCTGATGATGGCCGCGCGTCCGGCGGGTTGGTCAGCGTTGACAATGGAAGGGACGCCGGCGTTCTGGAAAAAGGGGACCTCCGTGCGTCCGGCATCAGTGGGCTCGGCGCCGATCACGCGGGTCCCGGCGTCGAGCCATACATCGAAAATCCGCCTCTGGACGCTTTTCAACGCCTGCAGAGTGCCTGATGGCGCATCAGGGGGGATCTTGCCGCCGCCGACGAAAATAATTATGTCGGGTACCTCGGCCTCTTCGCTGTCGAACCCGAGGACCTGGCTGGCGAAGTCGTCGGCGTAGCCCGAGGTAAGTTGCGTGGTCGCTTCCTGCGTGGTGAGCTCCTGGCCTGTGATCTCGTCCGGGCTCGGGAGCTCGAGGGTCTCGAAGGTCGTGATGTTCGCGCCGGCCTCGGAGAGAGCGCTCTGCACGGCGTCAGACACCTCTGAGTCGGCGAAGGGGCCAGCGACCAGGGCGACGTCCTTGCCCTTGAGGCTGTCGGATATCATCACCTCCGACATGCCTTCCAGCAGCGCATCCCTGTCGGCTATCTGCTCGTCGCGACGGGCTATCTCGCGCTGCTGGCGGTCGAGCTGCTGCTGGATGCTCGTGATCTCCGCCTGGACCCGGTTGCTTACGACGCCCCTGTCCGCCATAGCCACGCCGAGCAGGATCCCGATCGCCAGCGCCAGGAAGACAGAGATCAGGGAGATCAGGTGGTACCTGAGGTCTGGCACTTCCTAGATGCCCAGGAGAAGCCGGAGCTTTATGGCGAGTATCTGGAAGATGTCGGCCAGCGAGTGGGAGGAGTATACGATCGCCGAGATCGCGACCATCGCGGCGACGACGAGCGCGACGAGCTGCCAAACGGAGACGCGGGAGGGATAGAGCTTCGAGACGCCCTTCGCGTCAACCAGGCGCGCCCCGACCTTCAGGCGGGTAAGGAAGGTCGATGAGGCCCCTCTGCGGCCCTTGTCCAGGAACTCCACGAGGCCGACGTGGGTACCGACGGCCACGATCAACTCGGCACCGCACTGCTCGGCGATGAGGATGGCGACGTCCTCGGAGAGCCCGGGCGCGGGGAGCGTCTCGGCGTCTGGTATTCCCACTGCCCTCAGGCGCTCGAGGCCGGGGCAATTCCCGTTAGGGTAAGCGTGGACCAGGAGGCGGTCGGCCAGCCTGAGACCTTCTTCGGAGACGGAGTCCATGTCGCCGAAGACCAGGTTCGGCTTCCACCCGGCCTCGAGCAGGGCGTCGGCCCCGCCATCAACCCCGATGATGAACGGCCTTACTTCCCGCAGGTACGTCCTCAGGGCCGCGAGGTCCTGCCTGTAGTCGTAGCCGCGCACCACTACGAGCACCTGGCGACCCCGCATCGCGCGCGCCAGGTCCGTGGGGACCTTGAGCCTGGAGAAGAGGAGGTCCTGCTCGTGGCGCATGAACTCGATCGTGTTCTGGGCGAAGCTCTCGAGCGCCACGCCGACTACTCGGCGGCTCTCGCGCAGCCTGCGCTCGGCGGTCTCCTCATCGAGATGCTCTCCAACGGCTAGGAGCTCCCCCTCCTTGTAGACGCCGTCACCGCGAAGCTCGATCTCATCACCCGTCGAGAGCCGTTCGAAGACCTTCTTGCCGACCCCGTCCAGGATGTAGACGCCGGCCCGCGCCAGGATGAACGGCCCCATGTTCGGGTACTTGCCCGTAGTGGAGCCGGCAGCGTTCACCACGGCGTTCACCCCGGCCTCCACCAGCGTCTCCGCCGTGATGCGGTCGAGGTTCTCATGATCTATCACGGGAATGGTAACGCCATCGAGAAGAGGCAGGATCTCCTTGGTCTTCCTCCCGAGGATCGCTTTGCCCGTGAGGTAGAACTCCCCTCGCGAGCCGTTGAGGCCGAAACCTTCCCTTGATCTCATCGTCCGCCCACCAAAAGCTCCGAGGCGTGGGCGAGTGAGGCCTCATCTATGCGGCCCGAGAGCATCCTGGCCAGCTCTTTGAGGCGCTCCTCGTCCTCCACTCGCCGGATGCGGGTTATGGTGCGGCCCCCCGCCTCCTCTTTGGAGACGACGATGTGGGAGAGAGCCTCGGAGGCGATCTGGGGCAGGTGCGTGATGGTGAGGACCTGGTTGCGTTCGCCGAGCTCTCGCAGCTTCGCCCCGACAGCCGTGGCCGTCTCCCCACCGATGCCGGCGTCCACCTCGTCGAAGATGTAGGTAGCCCCGGGCTCGATGCGCTCCTGCGCGAGCCTGATGGCGAGCATGATCCTCGACAGTTCGCCGCCAGAGGCGTAGTGCCTTACCTGCAGTTCCGGCTCGCCGGGGTTGGGTTGGATCACGAACTCCACTCTCTCCACGCCGGAAGGACCAGGAGACGTTGGTACGAGCTCGGCGGTGAAGGTCGTCTTTTCCAGGTTGAGGTCAGCCAGGTTCCCCAGCACCTTCGCCGAGAGCTCTTGCGCAGCCCGCTTCCTGCCCGCCGTTATCCTCGTCGCGAGATCCCCGAGCCGCCTCTCCCCCTCCTTTATCTTCGCCTCGAGCTCAGCCGTCTCCTCGTCGACGTTCTCGAGTCGGTCAAGGCGCATCCTGGCCTCCTCGAGATAACCCTCCACGTCTCCGTACTTGCGCTCGAGAGCCCTCAGGGCCGCGAGACGGTCCTCCACCACCTCCAACCGGTTGGGGTCGGCCTCGAGCTCATCCACGTAGGACCTGAGCTCGTAGAGCACGTCTCCGAGCTCCGCCGAGAGCCCGCCGAGCCTATCGGCCAGCTGCGAGAGGGCCTCGTCGTAGCGAGAGGCCTTCTCCAGCTCGGAGACGGCGCCGGCCACAGAGTCGATCGCGCCCCCGCCCTCCTCGGGGGAGATGGCACCGGCCGCGGCAGCGGTGGATTGCAGGAGGTCGGTTACGTTGCGCAAGCGCTCGCGCTCGCGAGTCAGGTCAGAGAGCTCCTGCAAGCTGTAGCCCGCAGCTTCAAGCTCCGAGACCTGGTAGCGGAGGAAGTCTACCTCCCGCAGCCTGGCCTCGGAGGAGGCCGTGATCTCCTCGAGCTCCCGCCTGTCTCTCTCGACGGCGTGCCAGAGCGCCTCGCGCTCGAGCCTTGCTGAGACGGCGTCCTCGTCGAGGAAATCGTCGAGGATGGCGAGCTGCTCCGACGGCTGGGTGAGGCGCGTCTGCTCCCGCTGGCTGTGGTAGGAGACCATCCGCTCGCCCAGAGAAGCGAGCGCCCTGACCGGGACCGTAACTCCGCCTACGTAGCAGCGTGAGCGCCCTTCCCCACTCAGCGTCCGCCGCAGGACCAGAACGTCATCGTCCTCCACCTCCTCGGAGAGATCGCCCAGGGCCTCCTCGAGGATCGAGGAGAGCGTCTCGTCGGGGAGGACGAACGTGCCTTCGACGGTGGCTCGCCTGGCGCCCGCGCGCACCGTCTCGGAGCGAGCGCGGCCGCCGAGGAGCAGCTGCAGGGCCGTGGCGAGCAGGGTCTTCCCCGCCCCGGTCTCACCGGTGATCGCGTTCAGCCCAGGAGACAGCTCCAGGGTTGCCTCCTCGATCAGGGCCACGTTCTCAACGGAGATATCCGTTAACACTACAGGAACGTCCTTCGCACAGCTCTCCACCAGCTCCAGTCTTCGGTCCGGCCTATTTTAACGCTTTCTTGGGACGGCTTGATCTCCACCCGCCGGCCGGCCGGCATCTCGCGCGGCTCCTCCCCGTCCAGGGAGAGCAGCGCATCCCGGCCCACGAGCTCCAGCTCGGTCACCTGATCCACCCCCAGAGCCAGCGGCCGGCCGACGAGCGCGTGCGGCGCTATGGGGACGAGCACGTAGCAGCCTGCGTCGCCGGCGACGATCGGACCACCCGCAGAGAGCGCGTAGGCCGTAGAACCGAGAGGCGTCGCCGCGATGAAACCGTCGCACCTGAAGGCGAAGAGCTCTTCCCCCGCCACCCGCACGTCCACCGAGATGACCTGGTGCGGCCGCTTCTTGAAGAGCACGGCCTCGTTCGCCGCCAGGCGCGGCTCCCCGCCGTCAACTCGCACGTCGAGCATCCGGTACTCCTGGACCTCGAGCCCCCCTGAGAAGACCTTCTCGACCCCTGACTCGATCTCGTCAGGGAGCATCCCCGACATGAAGCCGACCTTACCAAGGTTCACCCCGAGGAGCACCCGCCCGGGATACATCCTGATGGCCCTTAGCATCGTCCCGTCTCCGCCGAGGACGAAGACGAGATCCGGCTCCGAAGCGCCGTCCGGCTTGTCGTCGTGCCTGACCTCAGCGATCTCCACCCCTCTCTTCTCCAGCGCCGCGACGAGCCGCTCGAAGTAACCCTCGCTGAGCCCCGGCTTCACCACGATTGCGACGCGGCGTATCTTCTGCGGGTCCAGGCGCTCACCCACCCTCGACCACCTCCCGGATGCGCGCGTTGTCCAGGATCGCTTCCGCTCCTCGCACCACGTGCAGCGGGTACTCCTGGTTCCCTGCCCGGCGCCCGGCTACCGGGGCGCGCGCCACGCCGAGGGCCCCGAACCCCAGCTCTTCGAAGAACCCGGCGACGCGCCGGATCACAGCCGCATGAACCTGCGGATCGCGCACCAGTCCGCCACGCCCAACCAGCTCGGGACCCGCCTCGAACTGGGGCTTGACCAGCACGACAGCCTCATGCAGCGACGGTGTGGTGGAGAGCAGCTTCTCCAGCCCGACGGTAAGGGAGATGAAAGAGAGGTCGGCGACCAGGATATCGGGGGCGAAGGGAAGGTCGTCGCCTGTGAGGTAGCGAACGTTGGTCCGCTCCATCACGACTACCCGCTCGTCGTTCCGGAGCGGCCAGGCTAGCTGCCCGTAGCCCACGTCTATGGCGAGCACCCGCTCCGCGCCCCGCCGCAGGAGCACATCGGTGAACCCGCCTGTCGAGGCGCCGACATCGACACATGCCCGCTCTTCCACCTGCACCCCGAACTCTTCCAGAGCGCCGTCGAGCTTCTCGCCGGCGCGAGAGACGAAGCCGTCTTTCGTCTCGACGGTGAGCGGCTCGCCAGGGGCGACGCGGAGGCCTGCCTTCGTCACTACCTGGCCGCCGACTCGCACGGAGCCGGCGAGGATCAAACCCAGAGCCCTGCTCCTGTTCTCGGCGAGGCCCCTCTCGACGAGCAGGGCGTCCAACCGCTGCGGCGCGTCTTTCACCTGGGAGTCAGCTCTCTCGGTGGCGCACGAAGAAGGCGAGGTCCCGCAAACCCGAGGTGTCGCCGTCCAGCCTACCGAGAGCCGCGAGGGCCCTCTCGAGCACCCTGTCTGCCTCGCTCCTGGCGCCGTCGAGGCCGTAAGCGCCGACGAAGGTAGCCTTGCCCTGCTCGGCGTCGCTCCCCGCGCTCTTGCCCAGAGCGTCGCGCGTGGAGGTGGCGTTGAGCACGTCGTCCACTATCTGGAAGCAGAGGCCGAGCTCCGAGGCGTACTCTGATACGGCGGCCTGCTCATCCTCGCCCGCCCCGGCGAGGATCGCGCCTATACGCGCCGAGGACTTGATGAGAGCGCCAGTCTTGTACTTGTGGATCATGTACAGCGTCTCGAGGTCCACCTCTGCTCCCACCCCGGTCTGGTCCATGTCCATGACCTGCCCCCCGACCATCCCGTTGACCCCCGTGGAGTCGGCCAGCTCACGCACTACCTCGAGGATCTGCTCGCAGCTCCCCTCCTGGCGCACGGTGATGAGCGTGAGCGCCTCGCCGAAGAAGGCATCGCCGGCCAGGATCGCCATCGCCTCGCCGAACTTCTTGTGGGCCGTGGGCCTCCCCCGCCTGAAGTCGTCGTCGTCCATAGCGGGGAGGTCGTCGTGTATCAGGGAGTAGGTGTGGATGAGCTCTATGGCGGCGGCCGAAGGGAGCACGTGGGCCGGCTCAGCCCCGCAGACCCAGGCCACCTCCATGCACAGCGTGGGCCGCACGCGCTTGCCGCCCGCGAGCATCGAGTAGCGCATGGCCTCCTCGAGCCCTCCGAGGCGCGGCTCCCCCGTGAAGCGCATACCCCGAATATACTCCTCGAACGTGCGGCGGTGCCGCTCCCAGCGGATCGCGCTGCGCGCCCGGCTAACCCGTCTCGCCATGTCCCACCCCCACCCGGTCCACCGCTCCCCGCAAGACCCCTCCAACGAAAGCGGGAGCCTCCTCGCCCGAGAACCCCTTGGCCAGCTCCACAGCCTCGCTGACGGCGACCTCGGGGGGAACATCGTCCACGGAGCGCATCTCGTAGAGCGCCAGCCGCAGGATAGTGCGGTCGACAGCGCTCATCCTGTGCACGGGCCAGCCGACCGAGACCTGCGCGAGGAGCGCGTCCAGGTCATCCTTCTCCTCCTCCACCCCGCCTGCCAGCCGCACGGCGTACTCGTCGAGATTGCCTCTGTACGCCCGCCAGCGTTCGAACGTCGCCTCGACGGGGACCTCGTTCACGTCGCTCTGGTAGAGGACGAAAAACGCCTGCTTGCGCGCCTTGCGCCGGCTCAAGGCTCAGACCCTCGTCAGGTACTCGTTCGTGCGCGTGTCCACCCGCACCCGGTCACCGGCGTTCACGAAGAGCGGCACCTGCACCACGACCCCGGTCTCCAGCGTTGCGGGCTTGCTGCCCCCGGTCGCCGTATCGCCCTTGAGGCCCGGGTCCGTCTCGGCTACTTCGAGGTCGACGTGCGCGGGAGGCTCCACGCTCACCACCTCGCCGTCAGCCGAGAGCACGCTCACGGTGCCGTTCGGCACGATGTAGCCGACCGCATCCCCCACCACCTCGAGGGAGACGGCTATCTGCTCGTAGGTCTCCGTGTCCATGAAGTACAGCAGGTCCCCGTCCCTGTAGAGGTAGGTCATGGGTCTCGACTCGGTCCTGACGCTCTCGAGCTTCTCGCCCGCCCTGAAGGTCTTCTCGATCAGCGCTCCCGTGTCTATGTTCCTCAGCCGTGTCCTGACGAACGCTCCGCCCTTGCCTGGCTTCACGTGCTGGAAGTAGATGATGGTGAAGCGCTTGCCATCTACCCGAATGGCACTTCCGTTCCTGAACTGGTTGGTGGATATCATGCCTGAAACTCCCCTTCGAAACGCCTCGTCGTAGCTGTACGCCACCACAAACCCGGCGCAGACGCCGCGATATTATCGCACAGATTAGCTCGCAGCCATCAGCTTCTCAGCAGAATATCGAAACCCGAGCGGTGTTCTCGAGGGTGTATTCACCGTTCCAGGACGTAGCGGACCGCCGCCAGGTACCCGGAGGCGCCCATCCCTGCTACAGTCGCGTCCACGACCGGCGAGACAACAGACTCGCGCCGCCACTCCTCGTCTCTGGCATGGACGTTGGAGAGATGAACCTCCACTTTGGGAACGGATACTGCTTCCAGAGCGTCGTGTATGGCGTAGGAGTAGTGGGTCCAGGCCCCGGGGTTGACGACGAGCCCAGCCGAGCCGGCGGCGTCCCGGATCCAGGCCACGAACTCACCCTCGTAGTCGGTCTGCCTGAACTCGAAGTCAACGTCGGGAAACCCGGCGCGCAAGAGATCTTCGATGTCCCCAAGCGTCTGCGTACCGTAGACCTCGGGGCGGCGCTCACCCAGCGAGCCCAGGTTGATCCCGTTGAGGACGAAAACTCTAGGCAACGACGGCCCCTATCGCCCTGCGTGCTTCTTCTTCGCGCACCCGCACTCCCCAGACAGGCCTGCCCACGCCTTCGAGCAGGACGAACCTGTGCGCCTCTTCGGCGGCGCGGCGTTTCTTGTCGCGGCCCATCGCAGCGAGGACCTTCTGTGGGTCCAGCTCAGGCGCCCTGGTTGGGAGCCCGGCGGAGGCGAGCAGGTCCTCGTGCAGGCTTACGAGGTCTGTGCCCAGCTTCTCACGGGCGAGGTGGGCGGCGGCGACCATCCCCGTGGCGACGGCCTCGCCGTGTGGCAGCGTGTAGCCTGTGGCGGCTTCCAGGCCGTGACCTATGGTGTGACCGTAGTTGAGGATGGCGCGCCGACCCGCCTCCAGCTCGTCTTCGGCCACGACTTGCGCCTTGAAGCGGACGGAGTCCAGGACCAGGGCGCGCAGGGTATCCTGTTCCCTGGACCTCGCCGCCCCGACCCCATCGAGGTCCTCGAAGTAACGTCCTCCTGAGAGCAGGCCCATCTTGACCACTTCGGCGAGTCCCCCGGAGACCTCGCGCTCCGGGAGCGTCTCTAGCCAGTTGAGATCGGCCGCGACCAGGCGTGGCCGCAGGAAGCTCCCGAGCAGGTTCTTGCCCTCTGGGAGATCGACGCCGACCTTCCCGCCCACGGAGCTGTCCACCATGGCCAGAAGCGAGGTGGGAAGCGCGACCAGGTCTATCCCGCGCATGTAGGTAGCCGCCACGAAGCCGCCGAGATCCCCCACCACACCGCCCCCGAGCGCGAAGAGCGTCCCATCGCGCGTCATGCCCGCGCGGGCGAGCCTCCCTGCGACCTCCGCGTACGCCGCCAGACCCTTCGATGGCTCCCCGGCCGGGACTTGAAGCACCTCCGCCACGCGCCAGCCGGCGTCCTCGAGGGCGTGAGATACCTGTGTAGCGTGCAGCGGCCCGACGTTGGAGTCGGTGAGGATCGCCGCGAGGCCGGGCTCCAGCTCCGTAGAGACGACTTCGGCGAGGTCGAGCCCCGCGCCGACAACGACAGGGTAGGGTGGGGCGACGGGGACCTCTACGCGTCCGAGATCCACCGCTCTATCTCCTCCGCCACCGCTTGCGGCGGGCGACCGTTGAGAACGATCTCGAGGTCCGCGACCTCCTCGTAGAGAGGGAGACGCCGCTCGTAGCGACGGTCGAACCCCTTCCTGCTCGCCGCCCTGAGGGGGCGCCTGGCGTCCCTGGTCCTACCGAACAGGATACCGACGTCCTCCCGTAGAAAGACCGTCGCGACCTTCGCGAGCCTCTCGCGGTTTTCGGGGCGCTCGACGATCCCGCCGCCGCAGGCCACGATCCGCTCGGGCGTCCCGTCGAGGGCCGCGAGGAGCGCCAGGTGCTCCATATCACGAAACGCCTCCTCGCCGGAAGTCTCGAAGATCTCCGGTATCGTGCGCCGGGAGCGGTGTGAGATCTCGCGGTCGAGGTCCACGAACTCCCAGCCGAGGGAGCGGGCGAGCACCCGTCCGATCGTGGTCTTACCACTGCCCATGTAGCCGACGATGGCGACGGGTCCATCCAAGCTTTCAGCTGCACTCCCCGCGGCCAGTCGATTTTATGCGCTCCGTGTAGAGGTCGTAGGCGGCGCGGATGTCCGTAATGTTGTCCGCGCCGAACTTCTCCAGGAAGGCCTCGGCGAGAACTACGGCGACCATGGACTCCCCGATCACGGCCGCAGCCGGCACGGCGCAAGAATCCGCCCGCTCTTTGAAGGCCCGCGCGGGCTCGCCGGTCGAGAGGTCGACGGTGCGCAATGCTCTAGAAATAGTCGAGATCGGCTTCATCGCGGCCGCTACGACGACGGGCTCTCCGTTGGTCATACCGCCCTCGATCCCGCCGAGGCGGTTGCTGGCGCGCGCGGGGTGGTCTTCGCCGGGGAGGATCTCATCCTGCACCTCGCTGGAGCGATGGGCTGCCAGGTCGAAGCCCATCCCGAACTCGACGCCCTTTATGGCGTTTATGGACATCACGGCGGCGGCGAGCCTCGCGTCGAGCTTGTCGCGCCAGTCGACGTAAGAGCCCAGCCCCGGCGGGCACCCCTCGGCTACGACGACGAACTCCCCACCCAGGGCATCGCGGGCGTGACGGGCCGCGTCTATCTCAGCCTTCATCCTCTCGGACAATTCGGGGTCGGGACAGCGTACCTCCGACTCGTCGGCCTTGGCGGCCTCGAGCGCAGCGGCCTCCTTGGGATACGCGACGCTCCCTATGCGGTAGACCGCGCTCTCTACCCTCACGCCGAACTCGGCGAGGAGCTTCTTCGCGACCCCGCCTGCCGCGACCCTCGCCGCGGTCTCGCGGGCGCTGGAGCGCTCGAGGACGTTGCGCAGGTCGTCGAAGGCGTACTTCTGCATCCCGGCCAGGTCGGCGTGACCCGGACGCGGCAGCGTGATGGGTTCTGGCGCCTTCTCGACCGGCTCCGGCGACATCCTGTCCTGCCAGTTCGCGTAATCGTCGTTGCGGATTAGCATGGCGACGGGAGAGCCCAGAGTGTAGCCGTGGCGCACGCCGCCAAGGAACTCCACCTCGTCCTTCTCTATCTTCTGCCGGCCGCCCCGGCCGTAGCCCTTCTGCCTGCGGGCCAGATCCCTGTCCACGTCCCCGGCGACGAGCCCGAGGCCAGCAGGCACCCCATGCACGATGACCACCCCGCCGGGACCGTGCGACTCACCCGCCGTGGAAAAGCCGAATCTCACCTCTGCGTAACCTCTCTACCCGCGTCTCGACAAACCATCAGAGGCTAATATAAACCACGAGTGCCGGTTCGGCCCGTGCGGAGCACCTCAGAACGGCCGCTACTGCAGAGGGATCTCTCCGCCGCTCTCGGGGAGGACGCCCTTCTGGCCTCCGGAGCCCGGTAGATGGTCATTCCCTCGTCCCCCGGCTCCACCGTTGCCGCCGCGAGCCTCCTCTTCCTGGCCGTCGAGGGTACCATCGCCGTCGGTGTCCGGGTTCTCAGGATTGAGGCCTAGCCTGGCCTCTCGCTTATCGCTCAGGCCGTCGCCGTCGGTGTCCAGGCCGCCTCCCGCTCCACCACCGCCACCACCGCCGCCTCCGCCAGTTACTTCTGGCGTGGTTGTCGGAGTCGTCGTCGGAGTCGTCGTCGGAGTCGTCGTTGTCGGAGTAGTCGACCCGGCTGG
>JBJMIY010000004.1:0-11991 GCA_045806605.1 Rubrobacteraceae bacterium | reverse complement strand
AGGCCTTCGTCCCGCCGCCGCGCGGGGAGACCGCGAGCCCCTCGTCAGCGGCGAACCTCAGGAGCTCGCTCGTCTCCTCGACCGAGCCCGGCTCGGCGACGAAGAAGGGTTGGACGCCGACTACGGCGTCCTCGGGTGTGGCCTCGCGGGCGTGATCTTCGCCGACTATCCTCTGCAGGTCCTCTAGAGAGACGTTCTGCGTGCGCGTGTCCATAGTCTTCGACGCCCCCTTAGAAGTTCTCCGCGATGCCGGCCTGCTGGACCGGGTGCATGCGGAACGGGCCGGGTCGCTCGCCGCACAGGCGCGGGGTAGGGAAGATCTTGCCTGGGTTGCAGATCTGGTGCGGGTCGAAGGCGCACCGCAATAGTTGCATGACGTTCATATCGTCGGTAGTGAACATCCTTGGCATGTACTTCTTCTTGTCCCGGCCGATGCCGTGCTCCCCTGTGAGCGAGCCCCCGTGCTCCAGGCAGGCGAATACGATCTCCCCGGCGAGCTCCTCTGCCCTCCGGGCCTCTCCGGGAACGTTGTTGTCGTAGAGGACTAGCGGGTGCAAATTTCCGTCGCCGGCGTGGAAGACGTTCGCGACCCGCAGGCCGTATTCGCTGCTGAGGTCGGAGATCTTCTTCAGTACCTTCCCGAGCTCCGTGCGCGGGACGACGGAGTCCTGCACGTAGTAGTCGTTGGAGATGCGTCCCATCGCGCCGAAGGCCGCCTTGCGGCCCTTCCAGAAGAGCGCCCGCTCTTCGTCGTCCTCGGCGACCCGGATCTCCGAGGCGTTCGCCTCCTGGCAGATCTTGATGACGCGATCGAACTGGTCAGCCACCTCGGCCTCGGGACCGTCGAGCTCGACGATCAGGACCGCGCCAGCCTGCGGGAAGCCGGGGTGCACAGCGACCTCGACCGCCTCGATGGTGAGCGCGTCCATCATCTCGATAGCCGCCGGGACGATTCCCTCTCCGATGATCCCCGAGACGGCGCCGCCGGCCTCCTCGGTGTCCTTGAACGCCGCAAGCAGCGTCCTCACCGACTCGGGCTTGCGCACAATACGGAGCGTAATCCTGGTCGCAATCCCCAGCGTCCCTTCCGAGCCCACGAACGCCCCGATCAGGTCGTACCCAGGCGCGTCGGGAGCCTTGCCGCCTCCGATATGCGCCACCGAGCCGTCGGGCAATACGACCTCAGCCCCCATAACGTGGTTAGTCGTGAAGCCGTATTTCAGACAATGCACGCCGCCGCTATTCTCCGCCAGGTTCCCGCCGATGGAAGAGACGATCTGGCTCGCCGGGTCCGGCGCGTAGTAGTAACCTTCGTCGGCTACCTCCTGAGAGACCCACACGTTGATCACGCCCGGCTCGACGACCACCCGCTGATTGGGGATGTCCACCTCGAGGACCTTGCGCATCCTCGACATGACTATGAGTATCCCCGCCTCCACGGGCAAGGCCCCGCCGGAGAGCCCGGTCCCCGAACCCCTCGCCACGAACGGGATGCCTTCCTCGTAGCAGGTCCTGACGATCCGCTGCACCTGCTCCGCACTCTCGGGCAAGACGACGAGGTCGGGGATGACCCTGTAGTTCATCAGGCCGTCGCACTCGTAAGATCGGAGCTGCTCACGCTCGGAGATGACACCCTCCGGCCCGAGAATGGACTTCATCGTCTTTATGAGCGCTTCTCGCTCCACGTGCGCCTCCTCCAAGGAACCACCTCTCCCAGAACCTTCATGCGAAGGTCAAGATGGTCGAGTGTTCCCCGTCGCCCTTCCCCTTTGATGTCGGGATCACCTGGTTAACGTCCGCTGCGGACGCTGTCTCCGAATCCTCCACAATTCTATCCCAAAGCCGGGCTCGAAGTTGCGCAGCGAGAACTGCTTGCCGTTCGCACCGTTTATGGTGGGTGTACAGGCTTCACAGCTTTTAGTGGCACGGCGAGCTTCATGCTATGATCGTTTCTAAAGGTCGGAGCTGGTCCAGAGATTGGCCTGGTGGGGTAAGGAAAACAGCATGCCGGTCACAGTCAGGGATGTATTGCAGATGGAGTGCCTGAGCCAGGCGCGGGTCGTGGCCGGGGAGCGGGGCCTTGACCGCGAGGTGTACTGGATCACGGTTGGAGAGGAGCCGGATCTCCCGGAGTGGGTCTTCGGGGGGGAGTTGATCCTGAGCACGCTCTTCGCCGTGGAGCCCGAGCGGCGCGACGAGTACGTCAAAGGCCTCTCGGACCGGGGCGTGGCGGGGCTGATGCTCAAACCCGAGAGGTTTCTCGGCACCATACCCCAGAGCGTGCTCGAGACCGCAGACCGGGAGTCCTTTCCGGTGGCCGAGGTCCCGATCGGCGTCCTCTGGTCCCGCGTGCTGGCCGGCTTCTACAGGCACCTCCTCGCCGAGCAGACCGAGCTCATCAGGGTGGAGACCGAGATGCGCCTGCGCGGGGGCTTCTTCGACGAGCTCCTCTCTGGTCAGATATCGGGGGAGGAGATCCTCCGCCGGGCGGCGCTCCTTGGGTGCGACCTCGCCGGCGGCGCAGTGATGCTCGTCTTCGACCTGGCTGACATGGACGGCCTAGCCAGGAAGCTCGACGACCTGCAGGTACAGTATCTGAAGACCTTGCTCTACGAAAGCGTCAACGGAGCGGTGCAGGAGGTCCATCGGAACTGCATCTGCATCCCGCGCCCGGACGGCGTGTTGCTGCTGCTCGGAAGCCCGGTCGAGGACCGCAAGATGGTCGCGAAGCACATCCTGAGGCGGTGCCGGGAACGCCTGAAAAACATGCCTGTGCACGCGGGGTTGGGTGAACCATGCGAGAGCCCCGACCAGATAACCCGTTCGTGCCGGGAGGCGGATTCCGCCCTGCGCGTCGGGCAACGCCTGCAAAGTACAAGTGACGTAGAGGGCAGGATCCACTCCTTCTCGGCTCTGGGCGTGCAGAGAATGCTTTTCGCGCTGAGCCAGGACAGCCCCGAAACCCTTCGAGGCTTCGAAGAGAGCACCGTGGGGCCGGTCATGGACTACGACAGAGAACACGGTACGCAACTGCTCGAGACCCTGAGCAACTACATGAGGTGCAACGGCAACATCCCGGAGGTCGCCGCCCTTCTCCACGTCCACAAGCACACCGTCCGCTACAGGCTCCGCAGGGTGACGGAGCTAACCGGGCTCGACGTGACGAGGTTCGACGACGCGGCCCAGCTCTATCTGGCCGTCAGGGCGGCCGAGTTGCGCTGAAGCGCCGCTTTGTCTAGAAGAACAAACGTGGCGGGAGTCTCTTTAGTCTCGCGTACATAGACTCCGGGGCCGCCTCGCGACTAGTATTGTTTCTAAAGGTGTCGGCAAAGGGGAAAGGGATATGGAAGCGAGCAACGCACCTGCGGGATACAGCGACCGTCTCTACAACGAGGACCTAGCTCCGGTCACGGAGCGCACATGGACCGGCTACAGCCTCTTCGCCATGTGGATGGCCGACGTCCACAGCATCGGCGGCTACACCTTCGCTGCGGGGCTTTTCTTCCTGGGGCTGGCCGGCTGGGAAGTGTTCCTTGCGCTGCTCGTCGGCATCACTATCGTCTACTTCCTCATGAACCTCACGGGCATCGCGGGCCAGAGACACGGCATCCCCTATCCGGTTCTGGCGCGCCTCAGTTTCGGGTTGTTCGGGGCGAACATACCGGCCCTGATCCGGGCGATCATAGCCATCTTCTGGTACGGCATCCAGACGTGGCTAGCCTCCGTAGCGGTGGTCATCCTGTTGCTCAGGATATTTCCGGGCTTGGAAGGCTACACCCATAACTCGATCCTGGGTCTCTCGACTCTGGGTTGGATCTGCTTCCTCGCCCTCTGGGCGGCGCAGTTGTTCGTGTTGCGTCACGGGATGGAGACCGTCCGGAGGTTCGTGGACTGGGCGGGGCCGGCTATCTACGTCGCCATGTTCGCGCTCGCGGTCTGGATAGTCATCGAGTCTGGCGGCCACATAGACTTCAGCCTTGGCTCCAAGGAACTCTCAGCAGGGGGTGCTCTCCTGGCGTTCGTTACAGCCGCTTCACTGGTCGTGGCGTACTTCTCGACGCTGCTGCTGAACTTCTGCGACTTCTCGCGCTTCTCACCGTCCGAGCGGATGGTCAAGGTGGGCAACTTCTGGGGGTTGCCGGTCAACTTCACGGCCTTCTCGCTGGTAACTGTGATCGTCACGGCAGGCTCGGTGGCTGTCTACGGGGAGGCCATCACCGATCCGGTAGCGCTCGTTGCGAAGATCCCCAACACCTTCATTTTGATCGTGGGCGCCGTGACGTTCGCGGTCGCGACGGTCGGGATCAACATCGTCGCCAACTTCGTCTCGCCCGCCTACGACCTCTCGAATGCTAGCCCCAAGTACATAGACTACAGGCGTGGAGGTCTGATCTCGGCCCTCTTAGCCCTGCTGGTGACGCCCTGGAACATCTACAACAGCCCCGTGGCCGTGAACTACTTCCTGGGCGGCCTCGGCGCTTTCCTCGGCCCGCTCTTTGGCATCATCGTAGTGGACTACTATCTCGTGAAGCGGGGACGCATCGACGTAGAGAGTCTCTACCGGGCGGAAGACTCTTCGCCGTACTGGTACGAGCGAGGGATCAACCGCCACGCCGTCCTGGTATTCGTCGTCTCGGCGGCCGTGGCGGCGATAATAGCCCTGGTACCGACGTTCAGCGCCCTCGCCCCCTTCTCGTGGTTCATAGGTGCCGGGCTCTCCGGCGCACTCTACTGGGCAACGGCGCGAAGGGAAGAGCGTGCCGTCCCGGAGATCGCGCCCCGCGGCTAGTATAGGAGCCTCAGGCGCGGTCCGGCGAGGAGGACCTCCGATGAAAGACACTGCCACCACCGTCATGGAGCGGTGCGAGCTACTGGGCAACATCAGCGAAGAGCCCGGCCGTCTGACCCGTCCCTTCGGTTCTCAGGCGATGCGAGAAGCCAACGACATCGTCTCCGGCTGGATGCGCATGGCCGGGATGACCACGAGATTCGACGAGATCGGCAACCTCATCGGCCGCTACGAGGGGACGGGGAATGAGACGCTCGTCGTCGGCTCCCACCTCGACACCGTGCGCGACGCGGGCCGGTACGACGGCCAGCTCGGCGTCATGGTCGCACTTGCTTGCGTCCAGCAACTGCACGACCGCGGCGAACGCCTCCCCTACGCCATAGAGGTGGTCGCTTTCGCCGACGAGGAGGGCTTGCGCTTCGGCACGACCTTCCTTGGCAGCTCCGTGTACGCCGGCGCCTTCGACGAGAGCCGCCTGAACCTCGAAGACCGGAACGGCGTGACCCTCCGGGAAGCGGTCCGCGCCTTTGGCGGAGATCCCGGCGCCCTGGAAGGCCGCGGGAAAGGGGACCTTCTCGGCTACTGCGAGGTACACATAGAGCAGGGACCCGTGCTGGAGCAGGAGGACCTCCCCGTAGGCGTAGTCACGGCCATCAACGGCCAGAGCCGCGTGAGGGCCGGCTTCATCGGCAAAGCCGGACATGCGGGCACCGTGCCGATGGAAGGTAGGCGGGACGCGTTGTGCGCCGCCGCCGAGTTCGTGCTCGAGGTCGAGTCCGCCGCGAAAGCGCAGCCGGGCTCGGTCGCGACCGTCGGGGAGATCTCCGCTCTCCCCGGGGCGGTCAACGTCATTCCCGGGGAGGCGGACCACTCACTGGATCTCCGCCACCCCGAAGACACGGCGCGAGAGCGGCTGCGCGACCACCTCGAACGCAGGGCCAGAGAGATAGCTGCCTCCCGCGGGTGCGAGCTCCGCTGGCAACTGCGTCAGGAGACGCCCGCCGTGCCCGCGGACCCGGAGCTGAGCGTGTTGCTCGAGAGGGCCGTCGAGGACTCGGGCGTATCTGTTCACAGGCTGCCGAGCGGCGCGGGCCACGACGCGGCACAGATGGCCGCGCTCACCAGCGTGGCGATGCTCTTCGTGCGGTGCCAGGAGGGCATAAGCCACAACCCGGCGGAGTCGGTCAGGAGAGAAGATGTGGGAGCGGCCATAGAGGTGATGAGCCGCTTTCTCACGCTCCTCGCCCAGAACGTGCGCCACGGCGCATCCCGGGAGACGAGCTCATGAGTACCTACGACCTGATCCTGAGGAGCGGCATCCTCGTTACGCCCGGCGGTTCCTCGGAAGCCGACCTCGCCATCGAGGATGGCCGCATCGCCGCCATCACACCCGACCTGGAGGACACGGCTCGGGAAGAGGTAGACGCTTCGGGACTTCACGTCTTTCCGGGGGTTATCGACGCGCACGCGCACTTCAACGAGCCGGGCCGCACGCGCTGGGAGGGCTTCGCCACGGGCTCCCGATCTCTCGCAGCCGGAGGCATGACCGCGTACGTGGAGATGCCGCTGAACGCCTATCCGCCCACCTGCGACGCGGCGTGCTTCGACGAGAAACTCGCCCTCGCGGAGGCTTCCTCGCTCGTGGACTTCGCGTTCTATGGCGGGCTCGTCCCCGGCAACCTCGGGGACATGGAAGAGCTCGCTAGTAGAGGAGTCGCGGGATTCAAAGCCTTCATGTCCACCGTCGGCACGCTCGACTTTCTGAGCGCAGACGACCTGACACTCTTCGAGGGGATGCAGAAAGCGGGCCGGCTCGGGCTTCCCGTCCTCGTACACGCAGAGAACAGGACTATCACGGACGGTCTCGCCAACCGCGCAATAAGCACGCTGCGCCTGCACCTGCGCGACTACCTCGACTCGCGTCCCGTCGTAGCCGAGCTGGAGGCCATAGGAAGGGCGATCATTCTCGCCGAGGAGGCCGGATGCTCGCTCCACGTCGTGCACGTGAGCACGGGTAAGGGCGTCGCCCTCGTGGCGGCGGCGCGCGCCAGAGGAGTAGACGTAACCTGCGAGACCTGCGCTCACTATCTCGTCCTGACCGATGAGGATGCCGAAGAGCTCGGCGCGGCCGCCAAGTGCGCCCCACCGCTCCGTCCGCGCCAGGATCTCGAGGAGCTCTGGGAACGGATCTTCGAACACGACGTCGAGTTCGTCACCTCGGATCACTCGCCCTGTCCCCCGGAGATGAAGGTCGGCGACGATTTCTTCAGGATCTGGGGCGGCATCTCCGGCTGCCAGTCGCTGCTCAACGTCTTGCTCGACGAGGGATACCACGAACGAAGGTTGCCGCTAGAGCGGGTAGCCGCGCTCACGGCAGGGAACGTGGCGGACCGTTTCGGGTTCTCCCGGAAAGGCCGCCTCGAGGTCGGCTACGACGCGGATCTCGCCCTCGTGGATCTCGATTCGAGCTTCACCCTGCGAACCGAGGACCTCTTCTACCGCCACAAGATGAGCCCTTACGTGGGCCGTGCGTTCCGCGGAAAAGTCCTCCGCACGATAGTACGTGGGACCACGGTCTTCCGCGACGACAAGATCGTCTCCGACCCGGTCGGCAAGCTCATCAGACCCGGCCGGCAAACAGTTGAAATGCCACAGAGAGGAGTATGAATAAGTGGGCGACGTCAGAATCACCGCCGGACCTTTCGAATTCATGGCCCGCTGGGAGCGCGAGAAGTCGCCCGAGACCTGCGAGGCTTTCGAGAAGCTGCTGCCGTACCGCCAGAAGATCATCCACGTAAGGTGGAGCGGGGAGTCGTGCTGGATCCCTCTGGGCGACTACGACCTCGGGGTGGGCTTCGAGGACGCCACCAGCTACCCACAGGCTGGCGAGATCCTCTTCTACCCCGGCGGCTACTCGGAGACGGAGATCCTCTTCCCCTACTACGGCACGCACTTCAAGAGCAAGCTGGGCACGCTCGCCGGCAACCACTTCCTGACCATCACCGAAGGCCACCACAACCTGCGCGCTCTGGGCGAGCTGTGCCTCTGGGAGGGCGCTCAGGACATAGTTTTCGACCGCGCCTGAAGAGCAGGTGCTCCGCCGGAGGCAAGCAACGGTTGCGTTTAGAATACGGGAACTGGCAAGATACGCCACGGGGAGAGGGTGATAGAGGTCATGAGGTTCTGCGCGAACGTCTCCATCCTGTTCAAGGAGGCGCCTTTTCTGGAGCGGTTCGGGAGCGCGAAGCGTGCCGGGTTCTCGGCTGTGGAGTTCTGGTGGCCGTCAGACGAAGACCTCGTCGAGGTGGAGGCGGCGATCGGGGACGCCGGCCTTTCGGTGGCCCTGTTCAACTTCGACGCCGGAGACATGCCTGCCGGGGACAGAGGTTTACTCAGCGACCCTGAGAGGCAGGAGCGGTTCAGGGAGAACGTGCCGGTGGCGCTGGAGCTGGCGCGGAGGCTTGGCTGCGGCAAGCTCAACGCCCTGGTGGGACAGGAGATATCCGGCATGAGCCGGGAGGAGCAGCTAGAGCTTGCGCGGGAGAACGTGGCGTGGGCGGCGGGCCGGGCGGCCGAGTACGGCGTGGAAGTGCTCGTGGAGGCCGTCAACACCTTCGAGAACGGTCCGTATCTCCTGTATACGACGCGCGACGCGGCGGCGTTTGTGAGGAGCGTCGGGGCAGCGAACGTCGGGCTGCAGTACGACTTCTACCACATGCAGAGGATGGAGGGGAACCTATCCGTAAACGTGCGGGAGCACATAGGGGAGATAGGGCACGTGCAGGTTGCTGACTCCCCAGCGCGCGGGGAGCCGGGGACGGGTGAGATCCACTACCCTTACGTGCTCGGCGTCCTCGAGGAGCTCGGTTACGACGGCTACGTCGGCCTCGAGTACAACCCCACCACGGAGAGGACCGAGGACAGCTTCGCGTGGATACCGGAGCCCCTGCGCGGCGGCGACGTGAAGGTCGGAGACCTGAACCTGTAGGAGGAGGCTGATATGGCAGAGAGGGTTGGCTTTATAGGGCTGGGGATCATGGGCATGCCCATGGCCCGCAACCTGATGGAGGCGGGCTACGAGCTCACGGTCCACAACCGGAGCCCCGAGAAGGCCGAGGAGCTGGGCAAGGAGGGGGCGGCCGGGGCCGCGACCCCGAGGGAGGTGGCGGAGAACAGCGACGTCGTCATCACCATGCTCCCGGACTCACCGCAGGTGCGCGAGGTCGTCGCCGGGGAGGAAGGCGTGCTGGAGGGCATCAGCGAAGGCGCTCTCCTCATAGACATGAGCACCATCTCTCCCGTCGTCACAGAGGAGCTGGCCGAAGCGCTACAGGAGAAGGGCGCGAGCATGCTGGACGCTCCGGTAAGCGGAGGGGACGTGGGCGCCATAGAAGGAACCCTCTCCATCATGGTCGGAGGTGAGCAAGCAGACTTCCAGAGGGCCAAGCCTCTCTTTGAGGCTATGGGAAAGACCATAACCCACGTAGGACCCACAGGCGCAGGGCAGGTCACAAAGGCAGCAAACCAGGTTGTTGTAGCCCTCACCATAGAGGCTGTATCTGAGGCGCTTGTGTTGGGCTCTGCGGGTGGGGTATCTACGGAGAAGATCCTGGAGGTACTTGGCGGGGGCCTAGCATCCAACAAGGTGATGGAGGTCAAGAGGGAGAAGTTCCTCTCTCACACCTTCGAGCCCGGTTTCCGGTCGGAGCTGCACCACAAGGACCTTGGGATAGCGCTGGCTGCTGGCAGGGAGTATGGGGTGGTGTTGCCCGTCACCGCGATAGTGGACCAGATGCTCCTCTCCATGATGAGGAAGGGGTGGGGCGGGGAGGACCATTCGGCCTTGCTCTCCCTCATCGAGGATCTCTCGCAGCACACCATAGGGGAATAGGGGGTTGGGGGACCCGGGAAAGGAGGATCTCCATGCCGAGGATGAACGTGATGGACGCGGTGGTGAAGGTGATGGAAGACGAGGGTGTCGAGGTCGCCTTCGGAGTGCCGGGAGCGGCGATCCTGCCGCTGTACAAGGCCCTTAGCAAGTCCGATCAGATAAAGCACTACTCCGTCAGGCACGAGGAGGGAGGGACGCACGCCGCCGACGGGTATACGCGGGTTACGGGAAAGGTCGGGATCAACATAGGGACCAGCGGACCTGCCGGCACCAACATGATCACCGGGCTCTACACCTGCAAGGCGGACTCCGTTCCGCAGATCTGCATAACCGGCCAAGCCCCGACGAGCATGCTCCACAAGGAGGCCTTCCAGGCTGTGGACATCGTGGACATTGCGAAGCCGGTGACGAAGTGGGCCGTGCAGGTAAAGGAGCCTTCCCAGCTCGTCTGGACCTTCCGTGAGGCCTTTCGCGTGGCCAGGGAAGGCAGGCCCGGCCCCGTCCTCATAGACCTCCCTCTCGACGTGACGAAATCCGGCATTGAGGTGGACTTCGACCCGAGGCGCGGAGGCCGGTTGCCCTTCACGCAGCCCGCTCCCAACCCGAACGCCATCAGGCAAGTCGTGGAGATGATCCTGGAGGCCGAGCGGCCGATGCTGATGCCCGGCGGCGGGGTCATCATCGCCGACGCCTCAGAAGAGCTCGTGGATGTCGCGGAGTACCTGCAGGTCCCTGTGACCCCTACCTACATGGGAAAGGGCACCATCCCGGAGGACCATCCGCTGTACGCCGGTATCGTGGGGCTCCAGACCCAGCAGCGATACGCCAACGCCCTCTTCCTGGAGAGCGACCTCGTCGTGGGGATCGGCAACCGCTGGGCCGAGCGGCACACAGGAGATCTCGACGTTTACCGGGGGGATCGCAAGTTCATCCACATAGACATAGACCCTGGCCAGTTGGGAAGGGTCTTCCAGCCCGACCTCGCTGTGGTCTCGGACGCCAGGCTCGCCCTGCAGGAGATGCTCTACACCGCGCGCGACATGACGCCAGCGCGGGAACCTGGTGATTGGGTCGAGAGGGTTGACGAGCTGCGCTCGACGCTCTTGCGGAAAACGGACTTCGACGACGTGCCCGTCAAGCCGCAGCGGGCCTTCCAGGAGATGAACGAGTACTTCGACGAGGATGCGATCATCGTCACCGCCATAGGGCTATACCAGATCTTCAGCGGCCAGTTCCAGAAGACCTACAAGCCTCGCCACTACCTCTGCTGCGGGCAGGCCGGTCCTCTGGGCTGGGAGGTGCCTGCGTGCATCGGCGTCAAGCTCGGCCGTCCGGAGAACCTGGTCGTCGGCGTCGTCGGTGACTACTCCTTCCAGTTCCTCATGGAGGAGGTGGCGGTCGCCGTCCAGTACAGGGTTCCCTACGTGCTCGTCATGCTCAACAACGCGTACATGGGCCTCATCCGCCAGGCGGAGCTGGGCTACGACATGAACTTCGCGGTGGACCTCGGCTACGAGGGCCCGGCCAACGAGTACGGCATAGACAACGTCGGGGTAATGGAGGCGATGGGCGCTCTCGGGCGCAGGGTAACGAGGCCAGAGGAGATCAAAGGTGCCCTCGAGTGGGCTGTCCGCGCGAGCGAGGAGCGGCGGGTCCCCGCCCTCGTCGAGATCATTTGCGAGCGGGAGACCAACGCCGCGATGGGGCTTTCGATAGACAAGATCAACGAGTACGAACCCATCCTCGACGGGACACGCGAGATGGCGGGACAGGTCGTCGGAGGAGTTCCTGAAAGAGACTAGAATGTCCCCGTGAAGAATCACTTGAGAGAGATATTCTCCGCTGGTCTCGACGCCGCGGACCCCGAGGAGGCCGTGCGGCGATGCGTACGCATCGAGGGAAACGCCGTCTTTGTCGGGGACAGGCGCTTCGAGGCCGAGAGGGTCTTCGTGCTGGCCGCAGGCAAGGCGGCTGGCGCTATGGCCCGGGCCGCCGAGGAGCTATTCGGCGCGTGCATCGCGGGCGGGCTCATCGTCACCAAGTACGGCCACGAGGCGTCTTCGGAGAAGCTGGAGATCATATTCGCCGGCCACCCCGAGCCGGACGAAAAGAGCGTGGAGGCGGCCCGAAGAGCCGAGGAGCTCGCGCGCTCTCTGGGAGAGGGAGACCCTCTCCTCGCCCTCATCTCCGGCGGCGCCTCGGCGCTCCTGGCCGACCCCGCGCCGCCAATAGAGCTCGCGGACCTGAAGAAGCTCACCGGGGCGCTGCTGAGAAGCGGGGCGAACATAAGCGAGATCAACACCGTCCGCAA
>JBJMIY010000003.1:0-2589 GCA_045806605.1 Rubrobacteraceae bacterium | reverse complement strand
CCGGGAGCCGGTCCTGGACGCCGAAGCGCGGTGGCTACTGCGGTGCCCCAGTTGTGGCCACCTCGATGACCTCGCATGGCTGGGCGAGGAGACGGCGCTCCTGATCTGGGGCGAAGCGGTGGACAGGCGCGGTGACGAGTCCGAGGCCGCGTAGCGAGGCCATGCGGATCAGCGGTGGGGCCGTACCGGCGCGGGAGATGGAAGAGCGGATGTTCGAGTGGAAAGCGGCGAGCGCGACCTATCAGACAGGCGGAACAGCGGAAGTGGAACCTTTCGGGGATCACTCGGGCGCTGGAGGCGGGCCCGGAAAGGTCGCTCTCTACGGCCTCACCCGTCGAGGAGGAGATAGTCGGCACGGTGCGACGGTTCGTCGGCGGGTGAAGACCGGAACTACGTGACCCCGCAGGAACCGCGAGGCGAAGGAGGAACCGAGACGGCATGGGAGAGGAAACCATACTCCTGGTGGAGGACAACCCCAACGACGAAATCCTTACCCTGAGGGCCCTGAGGAAGATCGGCCTGGCCGGCGAGCAGATAGCCGTGGCCCACGACGGCGTGGAAGCCCTCGATTATATCTTCGGGGCCTCGGCTTCCCGCCGGTCGCTCCCGAGGCTGGTGTTGCTGAATCCGAAGCTGCCCAAAGTGGACGGCCTCCAGGTGTTGAGGCGCCTGAGGGCGGACGAGCGCACGCGTCTGTTGCCCGTGGTGATCCTGACCTCCTCCCGGGAGCAACACAACATGATCGACTGCCAGCTCGCGGACGGCTGGATCTTGAGGGGTGTGGATTTCGATCTGTTCACGCGAGAGGTGAACCGTCTGAGGCCATTGCTCAAGGGTGATTTTCCGGAGCGAAGGGCCAACCTCATGGCATCCCCGCGGCGGAGATGCCCGCAGGAGACACCGTGCGGGTGAGGATCGCGACGGAGCGTCCGCGTGGCAGGAGTGGAGAGGAGGTGAGATCAGGATGGATCAGAGAGAGGTAGTGATCTACACACGTGACCGATGCCTTTCCTGCTGGCGTGCGAAACGTCTCCTCTGGCACAAGGGATACGCGTACGATGTAGTGGACACGACCAACGACCACGCCCTGCGCTTCCGGCTGGCACGATTCACGGGCCGAACCACCGTGCCATACGTCTTCGTGGACGGGCGTCCGGTCGGCGGCTTCGCCGAGATCAAAGCCCTTTACAGGTCGGGAGCGCTCGACCGCCTGGCGCGCGGCGAGGTGTAGGCGGTGCAGGGCACACCGGACCGTAGCACACAACAACACTCGAGAGAGGGATGATAGGTATGTGGGGAAGACACCTGGTGCTGGACTGCTCGTCCTGCGACCGGCAGGCGGTCCGCGACCCCGAAGCCATTCGGGCGTTCTGTGCGGATCTGATCCCATCCATCGGCATGGTGGCTTACGGGGAACCCGTACTGGAGCACTTCGCGACCCACCTGCCCGAGGCGGCGGGCTACTCCCTGGTGCAGCTGATCGAGACATCCGCGGTGACAGGCCACTTCTGCGACGCGAGCGGGGACGCCTACATCGACGTCTTCTCGTGTAAGGACTTCGACCCTGAGGTGGCGATCCGGATCGTCCACAAGCACTTCAGCCCGAAGCTGGTGCGGCAGACGGACCTGTACCGCGATGCTCCCAGGCTTCCCGAGGGGACAGATGTACGGTTCGAAGAGGCATCGTGAGCTCGTTCGCCTTCGGACTCCTCTTCGGTATGGCGACGGCTTTCCCAATCGGGGTGCAGAGCTTCGTGGTGCTGAACCAGGGTCTGCTCGTCGGTTACCCCCGCGTCTTTCTAGGCATCGTGACAGCCAGTTGCTGCGACACCCTGCTGATCCTGTTGGGAGCGGCAGGGGTCTCGGCGCTCCTCAACGCCCCCGGCAGCAGGGAGGTGCTCATCCTGATCGGCGCCATTTTCCTGGTCGTCATGGGCATACTCGCGCTCAGAGGCTCCTCCGATGACGAAAAGGTCGAGGGTCTCATGCGCCCAGCCGCCATGGTGGCCCAGACGGTCGGCGTCTCGCTGCTCAACCCACACGCGATCCTCGAGACGGTCGGCGTGCTCGGCGCAGCTATCGCCGCTCAGGACGCCGGAAATCGGCCCGAGTTCGCCGCCGGGGTGGTGAGCGCTTCGTGGGTCTGGTTCCTCATGATCGGGCTCGGAGCCTCGATTCTCCAGCGCTGGTTGACATCGCCGGTAAGGCTCTGGATCCAACGCGGTTCGGGGGTGCTGATGCTGGCCCTCGCTGGTGTCCTGGCGCTCGAGCTGGTCTGAAGGGAAACCGAGGCATGACTCCAGGAGACGCTTTGCTGACACGCAGATGCCATCATCCCTCGAGACCCCCCGGACTATCCGACCTGAGGCGGGAGCCGGGCATACGTATTCGGCCCATGGCTGCCGCCGACCTGGAGCGCGTCTCGGAGCTGCGGAGGTCGGTGCGCTGGTGCACGAGCCCTGGGGCCTTCGATCTGGTTCTCCGGAACATCCCCTCCGCTCGCTGGGCCGTGGCCGAGGCGCAGGGCGGGCTCGTAGTAGGCATGGTAGGCGCCGTGCCACTGGGTCAGGTAGGGCTGCTCTGCCACCT
>JBJMIY010000002.1:0-17817 GCA_045806605.1 Rubrobacteraceae bacterium | reverse complement strand
CACTCAGGCGCAAGCACCTCCGCGTCGAGGGCGACACCATGGTCTTCGAGTACACCGGCAAGTGGGGCCAGGTGCAGCGCAAGGTCGTAACCGACGCCAGGCTGCGGCGGATAGTCCAAGAGTGCGCTGCCCTGCCAGGGTGCGAGATCTTCAAGTGCCTGGACGAGTCGGGCGAGGTCAGGGACGCGAAGGCCCGGGACCTGAATGCTTACGTCAAGGAGGTCATGGGAGAAGAGTTCACCCCGAAGGAATTCCGAACGTGGGCAGGAACCCTGTTCGCGGCCGTCAAGCTAGCCGAGCTCGGGGCTACCGAGGACTTCGAGCAGGCCGAGAAGAACGTGCTCGAGGCGGTAGACGACGTCGCGCAGAGGCTCGGCAACACCAGAGACATCGCTCGCGCCTCGTATATAAGCCCGCGGGTCATAGACCACTACATGGAAGGCTCCGTGATAGCCTACTACGGCGAGCTGATCGAGGAGATCGTCGCCCAGCAGGAGGGCCTGAGCGAGGGGGAGGAGGCACTCCTCGAGCTGCTGAACAAGAAGCTCCGCCGCGAGCTGCGCAAAGCCGCATAGAGAGGTAGTAAGAAGACAGCGAGGCAGAACCGTGAACAAAACCAGGATCGCGCTGGCGATAATGAAGAACAAGCAGGCGCGGGAGATGGCCTTAAAGGTACTCAAGAACGACACGTTGAGAAAGGTCGTGGTGAAGCAGGTCTCTCGCCGTCTAGTGGGCAGGGACGTGTAGGGGCGGTTCGCGAGCCGCCCCTATCTCGGCACCTGGGTCCTCGCTACGATGTCCCTGGCTACCTCCACTACGGAGTTGGTCTCGCGCCAGACCTCCACCTGGCGCACAGACTCGGTGGGTTCATCGAGGAGCCGGTGCAGGGGAGAGAGGTCCCTGCTTGTCGACCCGTCCAGGCTCTCGAAGAGCCTTTCGATCGCGTGGCGGGTGTCGATGGACTCGTGGGTGTCGTGGTCAGCGAAGAAGCCGCTCATGCCGTAGCGCTGAGCGCTCCACTTGTTCTCCTCGATCTCCCGGCTGGGCCAGATCTTCCGCAAGTCGCCCGAGTCGTACTCCGCAGAGAGAAGGTCGCAGACGGCCGCGGAGAGCGTGATCAGGGCCTCGCTGCGCGCCGGGTTCGTCTGTGAATCGAATGCCCGAAGCTCGATCGTGCCGAGCCCGGGGTGAGGGCGCACGTCCCACCAGATCTCTCCCAGCGTCTCTATCATGTCCGAGCGCCGTGCGAAGTCCACGTACCTCGCGTAAGCGTCCCAGGACCCCAGAGGCTCCGGCAGCCCGGCGCGGTGGATGGAGCGCGAGAAGATCAGGGCGCGGGTGGACTGCATGTCCGTAATCTCACCCTGCCAGAACGGCGAGTTCACCGATAGAGCGAGGAAGTGAGGGACGTATTCCCGCAGCCTGTCGAAGAAGTAGACGACCTTCTCGCGGCCCCTGACGGCGTAATGGACGTGCAGCGAGAAGGTGTTGTTGCGCCGGATCAGCCACCCCAGCTGCGCCTTGAGGCGCTGGTAGTGCGGCTTGTCGATGATCTCCTGCTCGCGCCAGTCGCCGATGGGGTGTGTCCCGCTGGTACCAAGACGGCGCCCCAGCCGCTCGGCGTGCCCCAGCAAGACACGCCTGCGCGACACCAGATCCCCCGTAACGCCGGCCGGGTCGGGATGAACGCCCGTGTTTGACTCTATCTCGCAATCTATGAGCTCGCCCGAGAAGTAGTCTGCGGGCTCGACGGCGAGTATCTTCTGCGCCCCGCCCGCGAGCTTGAGCGACTCCGGGTCGGCGAGCCAGAGCTCCTCCTCTGCACCTAATGTCCCTTCCGGGGCACCGGTCTCGAATGCGTCTTCGGGGATCAGGGACGGCTTCTGGGCTGTGTTCAATGCCTCGTCTCTCGGCGGTAGCGTGCATGACCCATCTCGGTGTATATATTAACCTGGGTCTGCGGACCCGTTTTCTAGAGATATGGAGCAGCCGATCAGAAACCCGGTCCCGGAGGCGCAGGTCGCTGCCTGCGCGGCGACCGCGCTTACGCTGGTTTACAGCGCCCCCACGCCAGGCACGGGGTCCCGCTACGTGGACGGCCGCGTGGCCCACGAGTCCCGCGTGCTCTCTGTCGTGCCCGCCCGCGAGGCGCTTGCCAGTTCCGGACGCCGGAGCGTGGGCGAGACCGTGTTGCAGGCTTCTCTCGACTCCCTGGCCCTCGCCGGCTTCGCCGACCCGCGCGGCGTCGGCTACCTGGCCCCGCTTGCGCGCGCCGCTCTGCTCGGCGAGACCTCCGACCGGATCCTCGCGCGCCTCGGCCACGAGGACCTGGCGCCCTTCTACCGGGCGCTGGAAGCTGCGGGGAATGGGAGGGCGCTCGCGGGCACCCTGCGGGTGGCGCTCGGGGCTGGCAGGGAAACGACGCTTCGGGACGCGATGCGCTTCGCCGCCGGCCGCGATGCGCTGGCGCGCGAGTATGCGCGCAACTTCGAGGTCAGCCGCGAGCTCGCCCGCCCCGCGCTGCTATCCAGCCTCTCGCGCGGTGACTCCGTGCGCGGGGCGCTGGTACAGGCCTACCTCGAGGTCCTCTCGGAGGTGCCAGACCTCGACGTGGCGGGGAGGGCCGGCAGAAGGGAGGCCGAGGACGTCTCGCGCATGGCCAACGGGGTCCTCAAGGCGGGCGGTGTCCACTCCCGGCGTGGCCTGGAAGGCATCGCCAACCTCGACGCCCTCCTGCGCGCGGACGCTCGCCTCGCGCCCTCCGCCACGGAGCTGCCCGTAGCCGCTGCCGCTTTCTTCGTGGCGCTCGAACACGGTCCAGGCGCACTAAACAGCCGCCTCAGGCCGGCGACGGGGTACAACAGAGGTCGATGAGGCGTAAAGCCGTTACCCGATGCAGGCGCACCCTGGGATAGAATCTACGTGGCAATGGTCACCGATCCCACCCCCGGCGAGAAGGAGCAAGGCGTTTGAAGGCCCTCGTTATCGTGGGACACGGCTCGCACCTGAACGAGGACTCGAGCCTGCCGGTCTACGAGCACGCCCAGCGCATCCGCCAGACGGGCGAGTTCGACGAGGTCGTCGAGTGCTTCTGGAAAGAGGAACCCTCGATGCGGCACGTGCTCGACACGGTCGAGTCAGAGGAGGTATACGTCGTCCCAGCGTTTATCTCCGAGGGATACTTCACCCAGCAGGTCATACCCAGGGAGCTCGGCCTCGAGGGAGCCGTGACGAGGAAGGGAGAGAAGACGGTTCGATACGCCGGTCCCCTGGGGACCTACGAGGGAATGCCCGACGTAATAATCGAGCGCGTCAACGATCTGATGCGCAGCAGGGAGACCTCGGGGCGTACCGCGCTCGTGCTGCTGGGGCACGGCACGGACTTGAACAAAAACTCGGGAGGCGTGATCTACCTGAACGCCGGACGCATAAGGGAGCGCGAGATCTACGACCTGGTCGAAGTAGGGTTCCTGGATCAGGAGCCCGATATCGGTGATGTCGTCGAGAACGTCGAGGCTGAGAACGTGATCCTCATACCCGTCTTCATCGCCGAGGGCTGGCACACGCGCGAGACCATCCCCGAGGACCTCGGCCTGACGGGCGAGGTGACGGTTCGCGGAGGCAGGACCATCTTCTACGGCGCGCCGGTCGGAACGCATCCTTCGATGGCGAACCTTATAGCCGCCCGCGCTCGGGAGACCGTGCGGGAGGACCCCATTGCCCGAAGCGCTACCTGAGGCATCGAGCGTCGCGGCAACCTCCCGCGAGGCATTCGCATCCTGGGTCGACGCGGTCCCAGAGGGCCGCACCTTCGGCCAGGTGCAGGTCCGCCGGGCCTCCCCTGAAGGCTACTCACTGCGCCACGCGGACGACGCGGACGCGGGGGGCCTGGAGGTTCACGAGGATTCGCGGTCGGCGCGGGAGATAGCCAAGCTCACGGAGAGCGGGGAGTACCGGCCGCTCAAGAGCTCTCCGAACCTGCGGCGGGGGTGGGAGATAAGGGTCTCGGACGCGGGGGATCTCGCCGTCGCCATGAACTACCTCTACCCGGCAGGTATCGTTCACTGGTACCTATACCGCGAGGGGAAGCTCGGGGTCACCAGCTTCAGGGAGAACGCCGCGCGCCAGAGTGGTATCTACAAGAGGGTCCAACGCCTCTCCGATGAAGGGGTGCAGAACGCTGCCAGGGCGTGCTGCGAGGATGCGGTCTGCCTCAAGAGGACCCTCTGGGACGTGGACGAGGAGACGCCGCTCCGGATGGACCGGGGAGAAGGCGAGATCCCTTGCCCCGAGCCGTGCAGCGTCTTTGTCTCCTTTGCCCGGCGCGTGAGGCTCTTCGAGCGCGAGAAGCGCGAGGAGATTGGCCTCTCGCCCTCCGAGAAGGAGGACCTGGCCGCCCTGGTAGAGGCCGCTGGCGGAGCCGGCGAGGTCGAATTCGCGCGCGAGGCCGCGTTCGAGGAGCCGCTCAACGAGCGTCGGATGCGCTACCGCCGCTTAACACTCGTCCCCAGGCTCCGTCCGGAAGAGTAGCGTGGCTTCCCGGGAGCATCACGACGGGACACCGGCGAACGACGCGCTGCTCGTCCAGATCGTGCGCGGGACGCTCGGGCATCACCCGCACCTGAGCGGAGGGCCTCGGATCAACGTCAGCTCCTGCTCCTTCGTGGTGACGCTGCACGGGCTCGCGAGCAGCGCCGATCGGCGGCAGGAGATCGAGGCCGCCGTCAGGGCCGTTCCGGGGGTCCAAGGCGTGGTGAACAGGTTGGAGGTAACCTAGGTTACGAGCCCTGGGGACGCTGTTTCCAAACGAGCAATACAGGGTATCTCGTTCCTAGAAACCTACTCCGAGAAGATGGAGGTAGCGAATTGGCCAGCAAGAAGAGAAAGGGCGCCAAGCTCGGCGCGAAGGTGGGAGCTAGAGTAGCCCCGAAGGCGGGCAAGGTCGCAGGGAAGACCGCCTGGAAGCTCGGCAAGGCCGAGGCCAAGCTCGCGCGCAGGGCTATGAGCTCGCGGGAGCCGAAGGCGGTACGGTACGTCAAGTACGGCTTCTTCGCCCTGGCAGGCCTCGCCGTAGGGGCTCTGATCTCGCGCCACAGCAGGAACGGCAGCACGTCCGGCGAGACGTGGGGCGCGGCCCACCAGCGCCCCGAGGACTCCAACCGCACCGGCGCCGAGCGCGAGTACTCGGATCCCAGCTCAGGTCCGCTCATCGGAGAGCAGCACAGGGGCGACGTCGAAGGAGTCCCCGAGCAGCAGGAAGAGGTCGAGCAGCGGATACGGACCCGCATCGGGGAGGACCCGCGCACCAGGGACCTGCCGCGCGTGAACGTCGAGGTCAACGACGGGGTTGCGGAGCTTCGGGGCACGGCCACCTCCGAGGAGGCCAAGGCCGCGGTAGGCGAGATCGCCTCCGGCACGGAGGGCGTAAGCGAGGTGAGGAATCTCCTGATAATAGCTGACGAGTAGTCAGCACGCCGCCTCAGGCTTCGCCAGGCAGCTCGGTAGCTTCTCAGCCTATTCGTCCGTCGATTCGCAGGGGCGCTTCTTATTGCGCGGAGTTTTCCTTACAGGCTCAAATACTGGAGTGTTGGCTAACTACTCCTTATGAGCTCTAGCAGCGCGTCGCGCTCGCGCTCCATGGTCTCGCGGTCGCTAGCCTCGAGGTTGAGGCGCAGCAGGGGCTCGGTGTTCGAGGGGCGGAGGTTGAACCACCAGTCTCCGTAGTCGACGGTGAGGCCGTCGAGGTGGTCCATCCTGGGATCGTCGCGCTGCGCGTAGTGTTCCTCGACCTTCCGCAGCGTCGCCTCCTGGTCCTCGACCTCGAGGTTGATCTCCCCTGACCGGATGTAGTTGTCTATGGGTGCGATCAGCTCGGAGATTGGGCCGTCCTGGCGCGCGACGAGCTCGGCGACTGTGAGCATAGCGATTATCCCAGAATCGGCGAAGTAGTTGTCCCGGAAGTAGTAATGCCCCGAGTGCTCGGCGCCGAAAGCGGCGTTGTACTCGCGCATCTGGGGTTTGATGATGGAGTGTCCGGCTTTCGTCCGGATCGCCCTTCCGCCCTCGCTCTCGATGAGTTCGGGGAGAGCCTTGGAACACACCGCGCTGTAGAGGATGGTGGCGCCTGGCTCCTTTTCGAGGACGTTCTTGGCGACGAGCGCGGCGAGAATGTCGCCGGAGATCGTCTCGCCTTTTTCGTTTACCGCGAAGACCCTGTCGGCGTCCCCGTCGAAGGCGGTGCCGAAGTCCGCTCCTTCGGTCTTTACGCGCTCCTGCAGGTCCTTCATGTTCTCCGGCTCGATCGGGTTGGGCGGATGGTTGGGGAAGGAGCCGTCGAGCTCGAAGTACATTGGGACGTAATCGATGAACGGCAGTTTCTCGAAGATGGGAGGGAGCATCTTGCCTGCCATCCCGTTTCCTGCGTCCACCACGATTTCGAGCCGGCGCAGCCCTTCGGTGTTGATGAAGCTCAGGCAGTGCTTTGCGTAGTCTTCTGTGATGTCGCTCTCCTCCACGGAGCCGGGATACTCGGCTGGCTCGGGCAGCTTGCCCGCGATGATGAGGTCCCGTATCTGGCTGATGCCGTGCTCCCCGGAGAGGGCTATGGCGTCCTCCCTGCACAGCTTGAAGCCGTTGTACTCCTTGGGGTTGTGGGAAGCCGTGATCATGGCTCCGCCCGGTTCCTCCAGGTGCCCGACAGCGAAGTAGAGCGCGTCTGTCGAGACGAGCCCGAGGTCGAGGACGTCAGCGCCCGACTGCGTGACGCCCTCTATGAACGCCGTCTCGAGAGCCTCGCCGCTCAGGCGCATGTCGCGGGCGACGATGACCCTCGAGCCGGAGAGGCCGAGGTATGCGACGAAGGCGCGGCCGATGTCTCGGGCCAGGTCCTCGTTCAGGCTGTCGGGGTACACGCCGCGGATGTCGTAGGCCTTGAATATCGACTCGTCGATCATCTTCGCCTTCTACCTCTCGGATCGCCCGTCTTTCGCCTCCGATACAATAACTTCTCGTGGCCCCTCGTGCAGACCAGGCCGGATAGCGCCCGGTGAGACCACGATTCGTCCTTTTCGCAGCCATCTTCTACGGGCTCCTTACTGCTTCGGCGGCGCTCTGGGCCGCCCTGCGGGGGTTCGACCTCAGGCTCGTGGGAGACTCGCTCGCCCTGAGCGTGGCTCTGGGTGCCGCAACCGCTGTCGTCACGGTGTCCTTGGGGCTACTCGCTTACCGTCTCGTGCCCGCGCTGCGGCAGATAGCTCGGGAACTCGCCCCGCGCCTCGTGGACGGCGCAGATCGTGGAAGCCTGATACTCATCTCCGTCTTCTCGGGGGTGGGGGAGGAGACGTTTTTCCGGGGCGCTGTGCAACAGGAGTTCGGTATCGTCGTGGCCTCTCTCCTTTTCGGGCTCGTGCATGTCGGGCCCGACCGGCGCTTCCTGCTCTGGACCCTCTGGGCAGTCCTGGCCGGCTTCCTGTTTGGGGGCCTCTACGACCTCACCGGCGGGCTTCTAGCCCCGATCCTCGCCCACGCCGCGCACAACGCCGCGACGCTCCTGCTCTGGAAGCGGTCGAGAAAGGGCGTGAGGGAGCGTGATCCACACGAGCGTGCAGGCTCGTATCAGGAGCCTGAAGGCTAATAGCCCGGAGGTGAAAAACTACATTCGCGACAAGGCCTAGTAGTCGCCGGCTTTTTGTATACAATGGGTTGCGATCTAGCCGTAGAAACTCACAGTACTCGGGGAGGAAGCGCATAGCCCACGTCAGGGACACGATCTTGAACGTGATGAGCCTGCTCCTGGTAGCGGTGGGCCTGGCCCTGACGGCAACCTTCTTCGTGGGCTCCCCGTTCACCAACCCTGCCCCCGCCGTCGAGAGCGGGGCGCTCGAAAGAGGTGAGCCCGCCCTGCCGGCCATCAAACCGCCTTCCGGGCAGAGAGCGCAGGGAGGACTCTCTGAGGAACAGAGGCAGGAGCGGCGAGAGGAACGTAAGATAGCCGTTCCCGAGGACAAGACGCTCCGGGTCACGGTACCGGCGATGAAGCGGGTACACGATGCGACGATCCCCTACGCAGGCGGCTATGACGAGGCCGCCTTCAAGAATCATGCCGGTGTCCACCTGCGAGGGACGGGCTCACCCTGGCAGAAGGTGGCCAACGTATACATCGCGGGCCACCGGCTTGGCTACATGGGGACGCCTAGCTGGCTTGGCTTCTGGGACCTGAACAATGTCGAGACGGGTGACAAGATATTCGTCACCGACTCGATGGGGCGGCGCTACGTCTACAGAGTATTCAAGGAATTCATCGTCGATCCGGAGGCCGTTCACGTGACGCAGCCCCTCGAGGGCAAGAACGTGCTCACCCTCCAGACCTGCACGTTGCCCGACTACTCCCAGCGCCTCATCGTCCAGGCCGAGAGGGTGGAAGGGCCAGAGCCACCTATAGCGCAAGGGGACAGCAGTTGATCCGGCTTCCCGTGCGCGAGGAGAAGAAGGCGCGGCCCGCGAAGAAGCGGCCCGACACGCCGCCCTTGACCAAGGGCAACATGCAAGTCAGGGTGGTCACCCTCGCAGTCGTCGTCGCGGTGGTATTCATAGTCCTCGCGGCCCGGTTGTGGTACCTCCAGATCCTCACGGGCACCGAGTACTCGGTCGCCGCGCAGGCGACCCAGACCCTCGAGGTCAAGGACCCGGCCCAGCGCGGCGTCATCCGCGACCGCGACGGCCAGGTCCTCGCGAACAACGTCCCCGGCCTCAACGTCACCGTGACCCCGTCGAACATCTCGCGCGAGAAGGTCGAGGAGCTGGCCAAGATCCTCGGGGCCGACCCGAAGACGGTGCTCGAGAGCTACGACTCGGCTTACGACTGGGGCACCCAGTACAGCCCCATGCTGGTGAAGGAGAACGCCGACCGCGACGGCGTTACCTACGTCATGGAGCGCACCGAAGAGTTCCCAGGCGTTGTCGTGAACGACGACTACGTCCGCAACTACCCGGCAGGGGATACGGCCGCTCACATCCTCGGGTACACCGGCGCTATCACCCAGCAGGAGCTCAAGCTAAACACCTTCAAGGGCCTCGCCAACGACTCGGTTGTCGGAAAGAGCGGGGTCGAACTCTACTACGAGAGGGTATTGCGCGGCGAGGCCGGCGAGAAGGTATACAAGGTGGACGCGCTCGGCCGGATCGTGCCTGACGGTAGCCGGATCGACTCTCTGGGCCGGTTCGTGGACGAGAACGGCGAGCCGATGGCGGTCGATCCCAGCAAGGAGCTGCCCGACCGCGTCAAGGACCCCGTGGCGGGCGATGACCTGAACCTCACCATAGACCTCGACCTGCAACGGGTTGCAGAGGACGAGCTCGACGCCGCCATCGAGCGCGCCCGGGGCGCGGGCTACGCAGCGACCGGGGGCGCCGTCGTCGCGATAGACCCGCGCAACGGCGAGATCCTGGCGCTCGCCAGCCGCCCCAACTTCGACCCGCAGCTCTTCGTTGGCGGTATCTCGGGCACCGGGGAGATGCGGACCTTCGAGTACCTGAACTCCGAGGCCGCGAGCTACCCGTTCTCCGACAGGGCGATAACCGGCGGCCAGCCGGCGGCATCAACCTTCAAGCCCTTCACGGGGCTGGCGGGTCTCACAATCGGCGTCATAGACGCCTACACCACCGTCACCGACACAGGCGAGTGCTGGCAGCCTACAGGCTCGGACTGGGGCTGCTGGCAGAGCTGGCGCGAGAACAGCCCCAACTACGCGTATCTCGGACCTCACGGCACCCAGAACTTCGTCGAGGCCATCAAGGACTCCAACGACAAGTTCTTCTACCAGGTGGCGGACTGGATCTGGCAGGCTACCGACGACCAGAACTGGTTGCCCCACTTCTACGAGCGGTTCGGCTTCGGCCATCTTACCGGCATAGACTTGTCCGGCGAGACCGCCGGGAGGGTGCCGACGCGCGCAGGGGAGAAAGAGCTGTACGCGGCGATGGGCAAGCCCGAGGAGGCGTACTGGAGCGTCGGGGACTGGGTAAATCTCTCCATTGGCCAGGGCGACCTGCTCGTCTCCCCGATCCAGCTCGCCCGCGCCTACTCGGCCATCTACAACGGCGGCACCCTCGTTACCCCGCACGTCGGAGGCGAGATCGTGCAGGACGGCAAGGTGGTCAAGGAGATCTCACCCAAGCCCGCCGGTCACCTGGACATCCCTGATTACCACTTCCAGCAGGTCGCAGAGGGGATGAGGGGGGTCACCTCGGACGGCGGCACCGCCGAGTCGGTGTTCAAGGGCTCCGAGCTGGCCGTTGCCGGCAAGAGCGGGACCGGCGAGACGCCCAAGGGCTTCGTGAACTGGTTCGTTGGCTGGGCTGACAACCAGAGTCAGCCGATGGTCGTCGTCGCGATGATCGAGAACGGCGGCGCCTTCCAGACGGGCAGCGAGATGACCGCAGGCCCGGCGGTGCGGCACATCCTCGAAGCGTCCTACGGCGTCAAGCAGTCGCCCGAGGACCCGCATCCGACCTACACCAAGCCGCTTGCGGAGCCCTTGGGTCAGTAGATGGCAGCTCCCCCGTTGTTCCTCTCGCTGCCGAGCCCATCCTCGCCGGTTATCTTCGAGGCGGGCCCTTTCGCCCTGCGCTGGTACGGGCTGTTCATCGCGCTTGGCATAGTCGCGGCGACCTGGCTCACCGGACGCGAGCTCGCCCGCAAGGGCTACGACCCCACGCTCGCTCTCGACTCACTCTTCTTCGTCGTCCCCTTCGGCTTTATTGGGGCGCGTATCTACCACGTCGTCACCGACTACGATCTCTACGCGAGCGACCCCATCCCCGGCGTCTTCGAAGTCTGGAACGGAGGGCTGGGGATCTACGGCGCCGTGGCCGGCGGCTTCCTGGGACTGGTCCTCTTCGGCTGGTACCGCGGCGTGAGCCCGCTGGTACTCGCCGACGCCGCCGCGCCGGGCCTTATACTCGCCCAGGCCATAGGCCGCTGGGGCAACTACTTCAACCAGGAGCTCTTCGGGCGGCCCTCGGACCTGCCGTGGGCGATCCGGATAGCCCCCGAGAACCGGCCGGCCGGATTCGCCGACGCTACGGCGTTCCACCCGACCTTCCTCTACGAGTCGATCTGGGACCTGCTCGTCTGCCTGATTCTCCTATGGGTCGCCCGCCGATTCGCGGACAGGCTCAGGGACGGGGACCTGATATTACTCTACGTCAGCCTCTACTCTGTGGGGCGCTTCTTCGTCGAGACCCTGCGCGTGGACCCGGCGTTCCTTATCGGGGGCGACATCCGGGGAAACCTCTTCGTCAGCAGCCTTCTGGCACTTGGCAGCGCCATGATCCTGCTCCTCAGACACTCGCGTCAGCCCCGCAAAGGCCCCGAATCCGGCTAGCGAGGCCCGTCGGGACCCTGGGGTTGCTTCTCGTACATGGCGTTGGTCCTCAGGTACCAGGCGAGAACCTCCTTCCGCCGCTGCTCCAGCTCCTTGTCGTCGAGCTCACCGGCGAGGTCGTTCGACTCGGAGGGGTCCGATGACAGGTCGTACACCTCTTCGGGCTGGTTACCGAAGAAGTAGATGTACTTCTCCTCTCCTCTCAGGCTGGCCAGGCACCTGTAGTCGTCGAAGCAGTTGAAATACAGCGTGCGGCCCTCCTCCGGCGGGGCGAGCAGCGACCTTCCCGGGTACTCGCCGCCCTCGACCTCGTAGCCGAGCAGGTCGAACACGGTCGGCAGGATGTCCATCTGGTTCGTGAGGGTCTCGATTCGCGCGCCGCTATGAAACCTCTCGGGATCGTGGATTATGAGAGGGACCCTGAGCCCCTCTTCGTAGATGGTGTTGTCGTGCTGGTAGAGATCATGCTCGCCGAAGCCCTCGCCGTGGTCGCCGTAGATGACGAAGATAGTGTCGTCGTAGAGCCCCAGCTCCTTGTACTGCTCGATGATGTTCTTGACGAAGAAGTCGAGGTAGCGCACTTCGTTCTGGTAACGGTTCAGCGCGCCGTCCTCGGCGAAGTCTTTCGACCCGTAACGGTCTACCTGGCGGTAGTCGTGGTGCCCTGTGACCCCGAGGTACGTCGCCAGGAAAGGTCCGTCCTTGTGCTTCTCGAGCCACATCCTGCTCGGCTGGAGCATTATGTCGTCTTCATAACCGAAGTAGCTCGATTTCTGAAAGCCTTCTTTGTCCATGGACTCGACCGGATAGAACTCGTCGTAGCCGAAGTTCTTGACGAGATCCGGGCGGTCCTCGAAGTCCTCGGTCGCAGACGAGAACCAGACCGTATCGTACCCCTGCTCTTTCAAGAGGTCGGCCAGACACCGGGCCGGGACGCCGTCCGGCCCGGCTTCGGTGATCTCCCGGACGAGGTGCGGCTCGATGCCGCAGTTGACCGAGACGATTGCTTTCGAGGTGTGGGGGACTATAGCGTAGGCCCGCTCGGCGACCAGGCTCTGCTTCGCCAGCTTGTTCAAGAAGGGCGTCGTCTGTATATCCTCGTTGTATGGCGTTACGGACCGGGCTCTCACGGACTCGAGGTGGATCAGCACGACGTTGCGCTTCTCGGTTTTTGCCGTTGCCTCGAGCCGCGTGTCCACGGGCGGTTGTTTGGGGGACACGTCGGCCTCCTCGGCGACCTGTTTGAGCCTCGCGTACTCGACCCGCGACGCGATCACGTTGACGACCGCGTCCCTCGAGAAGGATATGCTCGCGCCGCTTGACTCGACCGGTACCGCAAAGAGGCCGAGCACGACCCCAACGGCGCATACCACAGCGGCGCCTATCGGAGACACGCCCGCGAACCTCCGGGTGAACTCGCGCCGGTTCCGCCACCTGCGCCACCTGCAGACCAGCCAGGTCACCAGCCAGGGACCGAGCACCACGTAGCTCAGGGCGGCTGCGGCTAGCGCCCAGGCTGCCGGCGAGGCGACGCTGCCGATGACGTCCTTTATCTCTCCCAGCGTGGTGAGCGTGTAGACGATTATGTTGAGGTCGAGCGTCGATCCGGTCTCCTCGAAGTAAAAGTGCGCGCAAGTGGTGATCAAGACGATCACCACCGTGACACCGTGGAAGAGCACTACGACCGCCCACCGCAGAAGCCTTCGCCTCGCCAGGGCGAACAGCCCGATCCAGAGTAGCGCGTATCCCAGGTTGAACAGCAGGTCGGATCGGATGAGCTCGAGAACCGTCCTCAGGCCCGCGTGCTCTTCCTCAGAGCGGATGCGGATGGCTTTGAGCGCGAGATCGTAGACGACCAGCGGGACGAGGAGAGCGAGCAGGTAGATCCAATCGCGACCCCTCAGAAGTGAGCGGACGTAGGCCAGCGATGCCCTCAGATTGTCCCTCGCAAGAGCCATCGGTGCCAGGGATTTTACAAGGATTTTACAGAGCCTAGCGAAAATTCTCCCCAGCCAGCGCGCGACCGCTACTGTTGACCCGCCATGAGTCTGCTGCTATCGTACAAATGAAAAAAATTTTCATTTGGTATTGGAAGTATTCATTGAGGTTAGAGACGACTGTAGGGAAGTTGCGTGGCAGAGGATTCAAAGTCACGCCGCAGCGGCTTACGGTATTACGAGCGCTGGCTGCGGAGCAGCACCAGAGCCTCGAGGAGATCCGTGCCCGCTGTTCGGAGGTGGGGCTGGTGACGATCTACCGCACCCTCGACCTCTTCTCGGAGATCGGAGCGTTGCGTCGCCTTGATCTGGGGGATGGTCCGCGTTACGAGCTGGCAGAGGACCATCACCACCACCTGATCTGCGAGTCCTGCGGCGATGTTTCCGAGTTCGACGAGTGCCCCCTGGATCTCCGTCTCCTGAAGGAGACGGGCTTCGAGGTCAACTCTCACAGCGTCGAGATCTACGGCCGATGCACCAATTGCAGGTGAGCGAGCCGCCGGACGAGGAGTTGCGAGGGGTGCGCGCTCGCGTGGTCCGTGAGAGGAGATCACGGAGATGAACGCCATCCTTATGGCTGTGCTGGCAGCAGGGGGCTTCGCGGGAGCAAGCCTTCTGGCGTTGTTCGGTGGCGAGCTCGGAGCTGGAGGCAGAGCGTACTCGGCGGCCTTCGCGGCCGGGATCTTGCTCGCTCTATCGTTCGTGGACCTTTTTCCCGAGAGCCTGGAGCTCGCCAGCGGACCGGCGATCGTGGGTTTCGTCGGGGGTTTTACACTTCTGTTTCTAACCGAGGCGTTCACCCACGCTCACACCCACCACTCGCCCGAGGAACACGTCCGCAAGCACGCGCTCCGTCCGTTCGTAGTGGGGCTCATGATCCACAACTGCGCCGACGGTTTCGTGCTGGGCGTCGGGGCGAAGGCTTTCGCGATTAGCTCGTGGCTGGTAGGCCTGGGCATCCTGGTGCACCAGATACCTGTGGGCATCTCGCTCGCCGCGATCCTCCTCGCCGCGCAGGCGGACAGGTCGCAGGTGATCTGGACGACGGTCGCGCTGGGCCTCGCCATCCCGTTCGCGGCGGCTCTGACCGTAGCCTTCCCGGTGCCGACCGACGCGGCGCTCGGGCTGCTGACCGGCATCGCCGGCGGCGTGCTGGCTTACGTGGGGGCCGCCCACCTCGTGCCGGAGGCGCAGGCAGAGCGCCCGAGCAGGATGACGGGCTTATTGTTCGCGGCGACGCTGGTCCTGACCACAGCTGGCCTCATGACCGTTCTGAGCGGTTAGCTCCAAGCAGTGAGGAGGATCATCAGGTAAAGAGGAGCCACCAGGCTGCTAGCGCCAGAATCTCCACGCCGAGCACGAGAGCCATGGGGATGATGGCTCGCATCCTCTTGCGGGCGTAGATCGTTGGCGCGACGAGCCACCCGAAGGCGAACCCGCCCGCGAGGCCGCCGATGTGGGCTGTATTGCTCACGTTAGGGATCGAGAAGCCGAGGTAGAGGTTCAGGGCGAGCAGGATAAGGAGCTGCCGGATCAGGGGGTTCTGCCACGAGAACGATCCGTGGCGCAGCGCGTACCCGAGCACGCTGCCTAGCAGTCCGAAGATCGCGCCTGACGCTCCGACGGCGGGCTGGCCGAACGGACCGAAGTACAGGTATGCCAGCCCGCCGGAGAGGCCGCTCAGGAGGTAGAGGGCGAGAAAGCGGCTCCGCCCGAACGCCTGCTCGACGAAGGCTCCGAGGAAGTAGAGCGAGAGCATGTTCAGACCGAGGTGGATGGCCCCGGAGTGCAGGAACATGCTGGAGAGGAGGCGCCACCATTCTCCCTGCGCCACGAGCGCAGGTATGAGGGCGCCGCGTTGCAGCACTTGCGGGGGCTGGACCACGAGCCCGACGTTCCATGGTACGCCGTAGCGAGCTCCCAGAGCGGCGACGCCCGCGTATACCAGCACGCAGGCCGAGATCAGGCCGAACGTTACGGCGAGGCCAGGCGCGTTGGTTCGTGGGATCAGGGGCGCTTTATCTCCCTGACGGCGTCCCCGACCTGGACCTTGGAGAGGTCTTCGAGCGGGCCGCCGAACATGGACTCGAGGTCAGGATCGTCACCCTGGGTGGACCCGAAGCCCTGGACGCGCACGTCCTCGCCGAACATCTGGCCGAACATGCGCTGCAAGTTTTCCTGCATCTCACCGATGTTCACCGCACCGAACGGCGTCCTGGTGTTCTGCAGGCGCGCGACGGCGAGCCTCTCCTTGACCTCGGTGACCTCGGCGTGCGCCTTGACGTCCTCGACGGTGCCTAACGTTTCGCCGGTGTCGGGGTCCCAGACCTCCTCGCCCTCGGGGGCGAAGACCTCGAGGAGCATCGCCGGCCGCACGCCCTCGTTTCGTCCGCGGTTGATCACGATCTCGTTGTTGCCGAGTATCTTTGCTACCTTGCCTTCGACCGCCATGCGGTGATCTCCTTCTAGAGGTTTTCATGATCCGAATGATTATATCTCTCACAACGCGCAGGGCGGTCAGCGGCTAGAATCTGCGCCATGCCAGAGAGGACGAACAGGATCGGACGCCACCTCCGCACCTCGGGCGGCCTCGCGAAGACCATCGAAACCGCCAGGATTCTGGGGTGCGAGACAGCCCAGATCTTCGTCTCCAACCCCCTGGGCTGGGCCGTGCCGTCGCCGCGTCCGGACGCGGCGACGTTCATAGCTGGCAAAGAAGAACTCGGGCTCTACCCCGTCTTCGCGCACTCGAAGTACCTGATAAACCTTGCCTCGCCGGACGTCGATCTGCGAGAGCGTTCGGTCGAGGTCCTGGCGCGCGAGCTGGTCATCGCGGGGACGCTCGGCGTGGAGCTCGTCGTCGTCCACTCCGGCAGCCACGGCGGAGACGGAGTGGAGAAGGGCATCGACCGGCTCGCGGGCAGTCTGGAGCAGGCGAGGGAGCTTGCGGCGAGGTATGCCGGGGTCCCAGGGCGGGTGGCGGAACCTATCGTGGAGAACTCTGTGGGCGCAGGGACGCAGCTCTGCTCGACCTTCGACTCCCTCGGAGAGGTCGTGGGGAGGGCCGGGGTGCGGGCGTGCGTGGACACAGCTCACAGCTTCGTGGCGGGTTATGACCTCTCGACGCCCGGCGGCGCCCGGCTTGTCGCCGAGGAGCTCGAGGCCGTCCTGGGTTCGGCGATAGCCCTACTGCACCTCAACGACGCGAAGAACGAGCTGGGCAGCCACCGCGACGGGCACAGCAAGATCGGCGAGGGGCGGGTGCCGGTGGACTCCTGGCCCGAGTTGTTCGCCGGTCTGCCCGGGGTTCCCGTGGTGATGGAGACGCCGTACGACGGTCCCGTGGCGGACGCTGAAGAGGTCCGGCTGGTAAAGAAGCTCGCGGGTGGGTTGCTTGTTTCGCCGCGAGGGGTATAGAATTTCGGCATGACCACACTCGAGATACCCCAGGCAGAACAAAAGGGAGACCTTCTCTCGGCCATCGGCGACACCCTGCGGGCCGAGCGGACAGAGAAAGGGCTGACCCTCAAGCAGGTCGCGGAAGGCGCACACGTCTCTGTCTCTTACCTGGCGGAGATCGAGCGCGGTGAGAAGGATCCCTCCTCGAAGGTCCTGGAGAGCATCGCCAGGGGTCTCGACGTGGAGATCAGCGACCTCCTGATCCGCATCGCTTCGTCCCTCGAGCCCGCGCCGCTCGTCATCGCCGACTCCCTGGCTGCGTAAGGGCGGTTCGTGTAAGGGCGATTCGCGAAGCGCCCCTCCTACGCGCCCACCCCGCGGAGAAACTCCAACACAACACGGTTGAACTCTTCGGGCTTCTCCATGCTCGGCACGTGGGCCGTCCCGTTCATGATTACCATCTGTGCCACTGGGATGCTTCCCGCGAGCAACTCGGCGCGTGCGCCTACCTCGGGCCGGTCCAGGTCGCCAGCGACGACGAGCGTGGGGACCCGTATCTCAGCGAGCCTGTTCACTGCCGGGGGCTCCGCCTGTAGTTCTTCCCCCAGATGTGGCTCGTTTCGGAGGGCGATCAGGTTCATCTCCCTGACGAGGTCGCGCAAGGCGGAGTCCACGTCATCCGGGCTACGATACGGGCCGTCAACCCAGATCCGGACCTCCAGCTCGGACACTCTCTCAAGGTCGCCGGCTTCGTCGGCCGTCATCAGCTCGTCCCACTCCTCAGGTGGCTCCTCGCCCGACTCGAACCCGCTTATGGAGGGGCAGACGAGCGCGAGCGCGCGGACGCGCTCCGGGTGCGCCAGGGCGAAATCTATGACGGTCCTAGCTCCGATAGAGCATCCTGTGAAGAGCGCGCGCTCGATACCGAGGTAGTCGAGCAGCCCGCGCAGGTCGTCGTGGTGGGAGAAGGGGAGGTTCGCTGGCGCCTCAGAGCGGCCACAACCCCTCATGCCGTAGCGGATCACGCGGTAGCGCTC
>JBJMIY010000001.1:0-5828 GCA_045806605.1 Rubrobacteraceae bacterium | reverse complement strand
TCGTAGAGCAGGTACTCGACGGTGCCGCCGTTCTCGCGCACCTTCTCAACTATCTGTTCCGCTTCTCCTACCGGAACTCTGGGGTCGTTCTTGCCGTGGATGACCATGAGCGGAGCCGTTATGTTACCTGCCTTGTGTATGGGGCTTATGGACTCGAGGAAGGCGCGGTCCTTCTCCAGTGAACCGTACTCGGGCTCTCGCAAGCCGCGCCGATAGCTGCCTGTGTTCTCCAGGAAGGTGACGAGGTTGGCGATCCCCACGATATCCACCCCGGCACTCCACAGCTCAGGATACTCCGTGAGCGCGGCGAGCACCATGAACCCGCCGTATGAGCCGCCCATGACCGCCACGCGCTCGTGGCCCCTCCCGCGCAACCACTCGGCCGCGTGCGCCAGATCTCTTACAGAGTCCATCCTGAGCTCGACGTCGTCGAGGTGGGTATACGCCTTGCCGTAGCCGGTGGAGCCGCGCACGTTGGGGAAGAAGACGGCGTAGCCGCGCTGCAACAGGTACTGCGTCACGGGAGCGAAGCCTGGCCGCGACTGGCTCTCCGGCCCGCCGTGCACGTTCACGACTACGGGAGCGTTCCCGCCGGCACCGCCGGGCTCGTAGAGGAGAGCGGGGATCTCCAGCCCGTCGAAGCTCGGGTAACGTACCAGGCTCGGCCGCCGGAACGTGCTCCTCGATATCCCTGCGGTCGAGGAGCGGGTGACCTGCCGCGGCTCCCCGTCAGGGAGATCCAGGACCCACACGTCCGGATTGCGCGTGGGCCCGACGAGCGTGAAAGCGAGCCTCCTGGAGTCGGGCGAGAACTCGAACCCGCCTACGATGCCCTCGGGCACCGCCACGTCTGGCATGCGCTTCCCCTCGCCGGAGAACAGCATGAGGTCCGAGTACCCCTCGACGTTGCGGCTCGCCAGCAGGTACCTGCCGTCTCTGGAGAGCTCTACTCCTTCCACGTCCCAGTCATCAGGGGTCAGGTACGTAACGTCCAGCGTCGAGGGGTCGAGGCGCGAGAGCCTCATGAAGTCCCCGTCCCTGTCCGTGGCGAAGTAGAGCCTCCCGTCCGGCGCGACGCGGGCGCCGGAGAACCGGGCGTCCCCCTCGTGCGGCGTGAGCAGCGTCGCTTCACCGGTCTCGAGGTCCAACCAGTACAGGTCGTTGTTCAGGTTGGAGTGGTGGCGCGAGACGATCAGGGCCGAGCCGTCGGGCGCCCAGTCGGAGACGGTGTGGTAGCCGGAGACCTCCCACACCATCTCGGGCTCCCCGTCGAGGTCCTGCACGAAGACGTCGAAGTCCGTCCCGTTGCGCCTCGTCGCTGTGTAGGCTACCCGCCCTCCGTCAGGTGAGAACCCGCCCGAGTAGTGTATGGCGTCGGGGGCGCGGGTCAGGTCCGTGACCTCGCCACGCTCCAGCAAGAACAGCTGGGTTCTCTCGTTGCCGCCGGCGTCCATCCCGAAGAGTAGCCTGTTATCCACAGGCGAGTACTCCTCACCCGAGACGCGCTCCTCGTAGAAGGTCAGCTGCTCCGGCCACGAGGGGCCGCCAGCTTCTACCTCCCAGACCTGGGGCACGCCGGTGATCTCCGTCAAAAAAGCCAGCCGGCGCCCGTCAGGTGACCAGCTCGCCCCCCACGCGCCCCTGACCTTGAGGTATCGGGCGAACTCGTAGGCCAACGCTGTCCTCTCTCTCGACTCCAGAGACGGAAGATTAAAGCATAAATCCCGGGCCACCTTACATCCCCACACCGCTATACTCAGAACGCGTTCTCGTGAGGAGGTGCTTTCTTTGGTCTTGAGGCGGTTGCGAAGCATCTTCGGCCAGGAGCCCCGGTCCGCCGGGTCTCCCTCGCCTCTCTTCGGCCTGGAGGCAGCTGAGACGGAGAGGATCGGTACGGAGGACGACCCGCTGCGCGGCTTCGAGGCCGCGATGGAGCGCCACGAAGAAGCCGGAAGGGCGGAGCAGAGCGGCGACCCCGAGAGGGCCATCCTCCTCTACGAGACGAGCGTCGCCGAAGGCTTCGTCGGCAGCCATCCCTACGAGCGGCTCGCCTCCCTCCACGAACGGCGCCGCAATTACGAAGAAGCCCTCCGCGCCTGTGAAGCCTTCGTCCTGCTCGCAACGAGCGGCACGATGCCAAGGGGCGCCCAACGCTCCGCCGACCGCAAGGTCCCCTGGTTCGAGGCCCGCATAGAGCGCTACCAGAGGCTGCTGGATCAGCCCTAGATCCTACCCCACCAACCTACTCCCATAACCTCGCTACAGCCCGCGAAACTACCGCAAACCCCATTCTTTTGCGCCAGACCACGCTCTTGATGCCCGGATGTAACAAATTCACAAGGTCGTATAAAGATCATACAAGAAACAGTTTGTGAGAGCTTGAAACGTGTTTTTTGCGTAGTAGGGTCTTGCGCTTGTTGTGGAAGCTATCTAGAGGGGGGACTCGCTTGAGTTCTTTGCTCAGGATGCTACTGGTGGCCGGCGTGTTTGTGGTGTCGTTGGCTACCGTTCAGGTGGAGGAGGCTCACGCCGACCTGATGCTCTCGAGCTGGTACGGTCCGGGGCTGGAGGGGAACCTGACTGCCAGTGGCGAGGTCTTCGAACCCTACAGTGAATACACTGCGGCCCATCCGTACCTGCCGATGGGGACGAAGCTCGAGGTCTGCTATGTGGACTGCACGGTGGTCAGGGTCAATGACCGGGGGCCGTATGTCGCGGGGAGGGATCTGGATCTCTCGGAGGTGGCAGCCGAGGACATCGGATTGACCACGGTGGGCACCGACGTCGTGGACGTAGAGGTGCTTGAGTAATCTACTTCCGAGCCCGGAGCGGCTCGATCTATTACGGGGGCGGCGCAAGCGCCGCCCCCGTACTTTCTCTTTCGCGCGTGTCTCCGGCGACGCCGTGTTTCGTGGAGGTAAGGGCGGGCATATAATCTGCCCAGGGAGACTGGAGGAACACGTCGAGCGCGGTGGTGATGGTGGAGGAAAGACTACAGGGGGTCAGGTTCTTCGAGTTCCTGACCGAGGAAGAGCGCGAGGAATTCGCCGAGAGCTCCGAGACGGCGGCCTTCGGGCCGGGAGAGAAGATCATCGAGGAAGGTGGGGACCCTGGCAGCCTGTTCATCCTCACCTCGGGGATGGTCGAGGTGAGCAAAAGGGTCCCTACCGGTGGCGACCGGATCCTCGCCCGGATAGACACTGCGGACGGTCCGACTGTCGTGGGAGAGAGAGGGTTGCTCGGTGAGAGTGGAGCGTCGGCGACGGTCAGGGCCGCAGGTCCTGTCGAAGTAATAAAGATCCCGCGCGCTACCTTCCGGCGCATGGTCGCCGAAGGCCGGCCGGCGGCCTTCAAGCTCTCCTACCGCATCGCACGCACCCTAGCCCGCAGACTAACCCGCCTCGACGAGGAGGTCGTCGAGGCGATCCGGGAGCTCGAAAGCAAGGGCGAGACAGACCTCGAAGCCTTCCGCGACAAGCTCATAACCGACTGGGCCATCTAAAGGAGCGAAGGATGCAAGGGACGCCGAGCCTGAAGGACGTACCTTTCTTCAGGCACCTGAACCACGAGGAGCGGGAAGAGCTGGAGGAGCTGCTGGAGCCCGCCGGCTTCGAGGCGGGGGAGACGATCTTCGAGGAGGGCGGACCGGAGGAGAGGCTGTACGTGATCACCTCCGGGACCGTCGAGGTACATAAGATGGTGCTCCCCGGCCGTCGCCAGCACCTGGCCACCATCCGGGCTCCCACCGTCGTGGGCGAGATGGGCCTCCTCACCGAGCCTCGCGCCGCCGCGAGCGTAGAGGCGAGGACCAGCGTCGAGGCCTACAGCATAGACCGGGACGGCTTCCTGGAGATGCTCGACGCCGACTCCCCGGCCGCCTGCAAGGTCGTTTACGAGATCGGGCGAACCCTGGCAAGCCGCATGGCCCGTACCGACGAGTCCATAGCCGGGATCATAGCCCAGCTCGAGAGCGCCAGAGGCGACGATCTCACGGACCTCGAGGTCTTCCAGGACAGGCTCATCCGGGAGTGGTCCTTCTAGGATGCCGTCTCTGGGCTTTCCCGCGGCGCCTGCCCTATAGCGCACACGAGCGAGAAAGGATGCCGCCTTGTTTGTGGATCGTGAACCGCTTCATAATCGTGTTCGGCGGGGGAGGGACGGGATGTACCATGAGCGGCTAGCCTGTTCTGGATAGCGCTCAGCGTGGGATTGACCATCCTCATAAACGTCGTCCTTATCCTGATCTCCCTCCTGGCCCCGGGATGAACCTCTGAACCGGCTTCTTCGCTCATCCCTGCGGTCCGTTGCCGAACCCGGGCATCAAGAACACGAGATTTCATTGCTACTGCGCTGCTCTCGGATCTCAAGGCAAGGCCGGACGCGCTCTGAAGAACTGCGCGGATACGGCGTGCAGGACCGCTGAGAACGGAGAATAGCCGCCGCGCGGTAGTTCGGCGGACAAACGCTGAAGTCTAGAAGTGGCTGATCGGCTTCAGAACCCCGGTATCGGCACCTCTTCGAACATCTCCCGGCTCTCGCCGCACTCTGGGCACGTCTCCGGCAGCTCGCCCTCCACGTGGTAGCCGCAGTTCGTACAGGCCCAGTTCAGGGGCACGGCCTCGCCCTGGTTATCGTGGCGCTCGTCGGTCATAGGGACTCGTCCTTCAATTGCTGACGTTTCATTATTACATGGCGTGGATCCTTAGCTGCCCGACGTAGGGGAAGGTGTTCTCGGAAGTTAGCCGGACGGAAGACCTAAGGTGTTCTTGGCGTGCGTAGGCGTTCTCGGTTGTCGATGGGAAGCAAGCGAGGGGCCTGCAACCAAGGTCACGCCAACTAAACAGCTAATACATGCTTGTTGGTCATCCGACCGGGGACTGCCAGCCGTATTGAGGTCCGCAAACAATGTGCAGTAGGGAGGAGGTGAACGCATGGCATTCGACAATGTGCAGCCGGCTCGTCTCGGCACCAGACGTCGTACCACCAGGAGGCGCAGGCGCTGCCGCCGCAGACGGCGCAGGCGCTGTCGGCGGCGCCGCCGTTAGGCTCTGGCGGTATCAGTCTCCGGGAAGGCCCTGCCGGTCGCGGGGTCTTCCCTCTTGAAGCATATACGCCTTGATGGCGGCACGCGCAGGGGCGGGTGGGGTCGTCGAGAACGGAGGGCGCAAGCCGCGAGCCATGACAGAGCGGTTACTCAGATAGTTAGCTGACAAGGTCCAATACAGCAATCCAGAGCTGTGTGATCGAAGAGGGATCGCGTGGAGTCAGAATTCGAACTCAACCTGGAAAACGCCAACTCTATACCAGACGCCATGAGGCGCATGATTCAATACGCCTCGGATGCCACCGAAGCGCTGGAAGCCAAAATCGACCACGGGGACCTGGACGGCACTACGGAGGCCGTGGAGCTACGCGAGGCGCTGGAGCGGGTGCAGAAGCTCAGCCTCGAGATCAGCGAGGAGCTGGACGCCTGCCAGGACCGGCACGCCCGCTGAGGTAGCACTCAACTGGGCGGCGGGAAGCGGGTGTTGGCGCTGGACTTGATGACAGCACCTATCAGCTCTTAGCCTTCTCGGCGGAGTTTCGTTCATTAGACAAACTAGGGGTTTTGCGCTGGTGAGCTACTCATCAGCGCGTGGAAGATGCTTTCTCGGACGTTCGGAACCGCTAGCAACGCCGTGGCAACACCAAAGATAGTTCATTTGGGGGATGTACCTGGCTACCGGTGCATTGAGATCAATCTCGCCGCGATCAGCGAGGATCAGCGCGCACAACGCCGTCATCGTCTTCGTCGTAGAGTAGGTGTTGATAATCGTGTCGCGCTCCCA